>QMSL01000019.1 GCA_003649665.1 Thermoprotei archaeon
ATAACTACTACACCAGGTCTTCCAGCTGTAGCACCCATTAAGGCAATTATAGCATCATGGACAAGGATTTTCTTCTCAGCTAGTTCTATTGAGTTTATATGCTTATACATTATCTCGTAATCCCTTTTAGTATCTATACCCGCTAGTCCACAGCACATTACATTAACGCGATTTACTTTCGCCATACTCATGGCTTTAGTTACTGCTTCATTTATTGCATTAATTGCGCCTTCTACACCAACCTGATGATAGTTTGAAGGTCCAGAAAGACCCCATCCTAATATCCGTCCCTGCTTGTCTGATAGTATCGCGAGAGTTTTAGTAGCGCCACCATCAACTCCCACAAAGTACATACGCGTACTCCCAATATCATCCTCAGATAAGAAACTTTATAATGTTTTATGTTCTCAGGCAATAATTAACTGCGTTTTCAATATAATCCTTAGGCATCACTTACCTTGACTTTTACGATTATTACATTCCTCTTACATAGTTCATATAGGGCTTTGAGTATGTCGTTATATGACATGCCTAATTTCCTTGAGAGCTTATCAACCACTACATGTAATGGTATACTCTCCTTGTGAATTGTCTTCCATTCACTTAGACCCCTATAAACCCTAAAGTCATTATCCTTCATGAATGAGTTGAACAACTCCCTATAGCTGTTAAGTACCCCATCTATTTCTCTTTCAGTTTTAGCAAGATCTACCTTGACTAGAGGAGCTTTAAGACGTGCTTCCTCGAGGGTTTCTCTAATCCTTTCTAAGCGCATTCTTTTGTCATTGACCTTCTGAATCTCTTCAATACCTACGAGCTTTCTTATTTGTCTGTACAATTTTTCGCATACTTCAATCTTTTTAAGCAGACTGCCTATATCTCTTTCAAGCCTAACCTTACATGTCTTTAGGAAGTCTTGAATCTCGCTTATAGCTTCAGAGATCTCTATAACGTATTCCTCAACGTTGAGGATATTATCCTTCTCTAAGAGATGGGATGCCTTTGTATATATCTTCTGTGCACGAACGAAGAGTTTGGGGTAGTTATTCTCGAGGATTAACTGCCATTCTTTAAGGATGTTCAATTCATCCGTTAGAAGCCGGAGTCCGGAGGCAAGTTTCCTAACTATATCCACGTACTTACGCACTTTTGAGAGGTAGTTCCTAATCGTATCTCTATAAGAGAGGAGTATTGTACCGACTTCTCTCACTTTATTCACATCTGGCGGTGGAGGCGGTCTTAACTCTTTAATTAGGTTCTCTACAACTCTATTCAGGACCGGATGTTGTTCTTGTTCAAGAAGATTCATTAAAGCTGAGAGTGCTTGCTCAGCCTCTTTTTTGAGACTAGTAACATCTTCTATAAGGCTTACTAAAAGATCTGCTTGCCTTTCTATTTGTCCATCGTTGAAGTATTCTTCAGAGAGGCGTGATTGAGACTTCATCATAGAGATTTTAGCTTGATGACTTTTGTATGAAACGCTTAATATTACTCCAGTACTCAGCCATGACGTTCTAGGAGGTAACTTGAATACTATCATTAATGAAGTTATAAAAAGAGCCCTACCATGGTGATCTCTCCATAGTGATAGATGACTAAAGACCATATGATATAAACGAGGACATTGTTTTCAATAGGAAATTAATTTCGAAGAAGGGTCACATATATAAATTTAACTGATATGCTAAGTGGAATCCTTAACTATGTATTACGAGAATTCAAGTATGGTGAATAAAGTAATGAATGAGGAATCTATAGATAGAACGCCAGCTCTTCAAAGGCTTATTACGAAGTTAACTAAGGAGAACCTATGGTTATACGTAATAAGGGTTCTTAAGGAGAGCCCCATGTATGCGTATGAAGTTAAGGTACATATAACTAATAGGATGGGGATTAAGGTGTCAACAGTTGCAGTATATACAGTTCTTTATAAAATGACAAGAGAAGGTCTACTAGAGAGATTTACAGGTAGTAGTGGAAGAAGTTATTATAGGGTAACTGAAAAAGGGATTAAGGCATACGAAAAAGCAATAAGGGTGTTAGAGGATGTTATCAGCATACTGAAGGGAGAAAAGGAAGCGCTAAAGTTAAGTACCTCATGACTTACTTTCCTTCTTCTTATTACTACGAAGCTTGTAGGCATTTAGGATTAGCTCTACGATTTCACTATAGTCCCATCGGGCACTATTTATAACGAGATCGTATAGTTCAACATTGAGCCAATCCCTCTTATAGAGTCTTCTAACGAGGTTTTCCCTCTCCGTATCAGAATATCTTACTGCTTCTCTAGCCTCCTCTAGTGATATACCTCTTCGCTCAGCAACCATCTTTGCTCTATACTCAAATGGGGCCCAGAGAAAGACCTTTATGTCCGCAGGTCTATCGAGTATAAGTAGTGCAGACCTCCCCTCAATTATTATATTTCTTTCATTAACATAATCAAGTAACATATTGCGCATTACCTTTTCTATATCTACCTCGCCTGAAGACACCATTTGGCTCAATTCAGCATAGGAAATCTTTCTATCCACTACTATTTCCCTTAACAATCGCTCAGTATTAACGAAGTCTATTCCAAGCTTCTCAGAAAGGAGTCTCGCGACATGTGTACATCCTGCTCCTAGCATACCAGCTATTACGAAGAGGGGCTTCTCCTTAGGCATAAATTTCACCTTCATAAATTTCTAAATGTTTATTGTTATAAAAATATAGTTACGGCTCAGATTAAGAGATACCGTTATAGTATTTCCTATCGTTTTAGCTTCTAGGACGTAACCTTATAATGAAAATCGTCTCCCATGGGAGCTTTTTGTAGGCAAGGAATTTACATGACCATGAACACTTAATTATTATCCTCCATAACAGCTTTGATGAGGAAAGTGTTGAGTAAGCTAGTACTATCCTGCCATTATTTGTCAGATAACGCTTCGCCTGGGCTAAAAATTTAATTAATAAGGAGGGTGTAGTTTCTATGGCCATTTCATAAGGAGTACTTGGTACGCCATATAGGTAGGGGGGATTAAATATTATCAAGGAGAAGCGCTTGCCTTTAAGAGGTTCGAAAAGAGACCCTCTAATAAAGCGGATCTTGTTACCTGATATATTGTTCATTTTAGCATTAAGCATTGCCGTAGCTAGAGCCTTCTCATTAACATCAATTGCGTAGACTAAACGAGCTTTCCTTGCAGCCACTATCGCTATTATACCACTACCCGTTCCCATATCTAGGACTACATCGTCCTCTTTTATCTCTTTATCTAGTACTTTCATTACAAGGCTTGTTGTGATGGTAAATTTAGGGGAGAAAACACCTTTTGGAATGAAAAGGTAAATGCCACTTAATTTTACGAACTTGATGCTCCATACTAGCAGGTGTATAACGTAAAGTAGGGCCTTTATGATCTCTTGCTTGAGCCTTTTACTTAATGGCAAGTATTCTCGAGAGTCCATCCTTAATGCCCTCGAGCTCCTTAGGAATGTGCATTTCATCACATGACATCAAGTACTTAACTAAATCTCTTAAAAGAACTTCTTCCTCTTTTATCTCGCCTAGCCATTTAGGCTTCTTGACATACTCATTACTATGGAGAAGCTCTTTCAACTCCCTTAGTTTAACTACATTCATGGTGATGGGCACGCCTTTAGCAATCATTCTCAATATCGCATCCAAGTTCCTGATGTACACTTTATCCTCTATAGGATTAAGTCCTATGAAGCCTTTAGCCTCAAGGTCAACAGATGGTCTTCCTTGATCCGTAAGGTATCTACCGATAGGCTTAATGGCCAGAATGGGTCCTTCACGATCTCGGATTATAGAGAATATGGGATAATATGGATTTCGCGCTATCTCATTTAATACTTTGGCAATGAGAGTAGGGTCCTTAAAGAGCAATTCGTCGTAGAATATCATTTTATCCTTAAGTGTTTTTGCGACTTCGTCTTCTGCTACGCAAATGCACGCTACATCCCAACCTCGTTCCTTGATGTACTCAAACATATCGTCTATTTCGATAAAGGAAAGGCTCGTAGGGAGATGAGGTACTAGCAGAGGAAGGGATAGGCTTGAACACTCCTCCTCTATTATCTTAACTATTATTAAAGGACGTCTAGCATTTGGGATTACTAAATCTACCTCGAGCTCTTTACCCAATAATCTAAGGACTGTATTCAATTCATAGGGTACTTCAAGTCTCTGAGCTATCTCTTCAATGATTGACATATTCCCAAACTCTTTGTTAAAAGCAACATCCCTTTGATTTATATGTTTTCTGAAGAGCTTAAATTAGTTCCTCAGGTATGTTATTAGGGGTATATGCTATTCTTGGCCATATCTTGGCCTCTCTTAACTTCTTAACTACGTGTGGATATAAAAACACGTACTCTTCCTCTACGTCCTCGGCAAGCGATCTATCTATTTCGCGTAACATGGAGATCAAATTCTTATAGCTCTTCTCATCGCTAAAGCTCAGCATCACTGCGGGATGTACTGAAACTCCTTCATCGAGTAGATTCTCAAGAGCTTTAAGTTGTAAATAAAAGGCATCTGGATTAGCTCCTGTAAGTCTAGAGAATTCCTTGGGATTTGTTCCCTTTATCGACACCCTTACATGAAGATTTGGGAACTTTGCGAGATCTCGAGCATAGCTCTTATCCCATCCTATAAGTATACCATTCGTTTCTAAGATGAATATAAAGGGTGTTTGACTTACTAATTCAAGTAATTTCACTAGGTGCTCCCTATTGAGAGTAGGCTCCCCTCCACTTAATCTAACCTGCCTATATCTCCTTCTCTTAGCAATACTGATTAAGCGATTATATACCTCATTAGGATTATAGAATTTGCCAATAGAATTCGCTCTATCGCGTGCATACCATCCCCAACAGAAAACACATCTTAAATTACATCCGACACAATCAGCAGTTGCTATACCGCCATACCATCGACCACCACGGAATCTAAAGTACTTTCTTTGAATACCTCTTGATACCACTTTATTTACCGCTTTAGTGAGCTCTATTGGATCGTACGTCATTCTGTGTTAAGTGAGACGTTCTAACGAATAAATCTATTGTTAGAAAGCCATCCCTCATGCGATGTAGGATCAAGTGAAGAGACTTACTGCGAGCTCAATTAATACTTATCATACCCTATTCGCAACATTTAAATAAACCTAGGCTAGAAATAAGGAGGAGGCCTAGAAATTGGGAAAGGTATATAGAATTGCTGATTTAAAGCCTGGAGATAGAAGGGTTAATGTACGGTTTAAAGTCCTAAAGAAAATGGCTGAGAGAGAAGTGTTCATACGAAGGGATTTCTCAAGGCATAGAGTTGCAGAACTTCTAGTAGGCGACGATAGCGGAACAATAGTACTGACCTTATGGGATGACAATATAGATAAAGTTCAAGTGAATGAGAGTTATCGAATAGAAAATGGCTATGTGACTACGTTTAGAGGATCACCACGTTTAAACGTTGGACGCTATGGACGCATAATAAAGGAGTAAGTAACTTCAGAATTGTTTACCGATCATTTTTAGAGTATCGGATGTAACGAAAAATTTAAAATGGGCAGTCTTCTTTTTTAACTGGCTATGGGACGAAAAAGCTTAAAGACAATATATAGAGAGAAGTTGTTAAAGGAAGCGAGAAAGAAGACGCCTAAGCTATTATATGTTGTATCCTACGATATACCAGGAAGTACACCAGCCATAAGGATGAAGCTTTCAAGGCATGTACAGGCATTAATGGAAGTGAGCAAGGAGCTGGGATTCCTATGTGAGAGGAGAACGTGGAGCTGTTTCTTATGCGATGAGAGAACAATGCCAGTCCTCAACGAGCTACTATTAAGCCTCGGTTGTAAGCCAGACATATTTCCAGTAGCGCTTAATTTAACTGTGGTAGAACGTCATCTTGTGGAGGCCCTAAGGAAGTTAGAAAACTATAAGGTTAAAGAGGCAAAGGAGCATATTAAGGCAGCCCTCAAGGAGTTAAGAGGAGAGCCATATATACCAGTATACATAGGACATTAGGTAGGGTAAAAGGGAGAAACAACCTAAAGTACCTTCAGACGCAGACATTGTAAACGTTCTTGTACACTCAGAAATTTTAATAAAGTTGTGGGCTTAGACTTTAATGAGATATGATAAGGTGAAGTATATGTCCATGTTTCGTACGTTATCCGTGATATATACAAGTGACGAAGCATATGAAGCGGTAGTAAGTGCTATAGATAAGGCAGTTGACTTAATAAGGAAGTCCGGTATGGATGCCTTAATAAGAATGGAGATAGATAGGCTCGAAATATCAATAAGGGGAGACGAGGAAGACATAAAAAGGCTTATTAGTAAGATAAGGAAGAGACTTGAGGAGGACTTAGGCGAACTAATAGAGAAGGGAGATGTGATAGTAGAGGAGACGTGAAGTCTAACCTAATCAGACGTTATGTTTAAATCAAGTCCGCATCCCATTTTATCATGATGTAAAATGAGCGTAAGGCTTAAAGTATTTTCGATAATTCCAGTAAGCTTCGTGGATTGTAGAAATGATGCTTGTAGCGTTTTCTTCCTCTCGGGCTGTAATATGCGCTGTATATATTGTCAGAATTATCCTCATTACCTTAGGGGCAAGGAGATATCCCTTAAGCAAATAATGGATATGCTTAACAAAAACTGGGCTGTAGGGATGGTTAAGTTCACAGGAGGTGAACCCCTTCTCCAAGCCGAGAACTTAATAGAAGTATGTCGCAGATTGAAGGAGCAAGGTTATGAGTTCGCAATAGATACGAATGGAACAAAACCCAATGCTGTTGAAGAGTTATGCAAAATAGGCATGCGTGAAGCAGCTGTTGACTTAAAAGCACCAGAACATAAGTATAGGGAGATTACTGGGATCAACGCATATAATGAAGTGCTGAGAACCATAAGGACGTTAATTGATTACAACGTAGACTTTGAAGTTCGAACAACTGTAGTAGAACCTCTCATAACTGTGCATGACTTGGAGGAAATAGCGGTTATCCTAAATAAAACAGGTGCTAAACTATGGTATATACAAGTATACAGACCAGTAGCACATGCTAAGGGCTTAAGAAGACCAGATATAATTAGGCTTAGAGGAGTAATTAATCGTTTAAGAGAGGAATATTCATTAGACATAAGGCTGAGGGTATGATAAGAGGGTTTTTACTTTATTATGGCTAGCAACTCGCCTTGTTTAACTACTTGACCTTCCTTTACGAGGATTCGCCTTAGAATGCCAGATATGGGACTACGGATCTCTATTTTAGTCTTCATAGATTCCATTGTTAAGACTACTTCCCCTTTCTTCACTTCCTCTCCCGTATGTTTTTCTATAGATAAGATCCTCCCGGCAAGTGGGGCACGAATTTCATTCTTTGAAACACTTATGGTAACACCATGAGATGGTGTTATAGTCGATGAACTTGATTGTTCTCTAAATAGGAGTCTTCTAATGCTGTTTATTATAGATCTTGGATCCTCTACTTCTACCTCTACTTCTAATACTTCATCATCTATGGTAATCCTGAATTTCTTCTTTTTCGCCAAAATCCACACCTCAGGAGATCAACCCTTGATGCTATACGCCAATAGCTTATATTACTTCTTGAATAGATATCGATATTCTCAAGAAACGAAGTAATACTCTCTGAAACCTTTTTCGATCCCTCGTGAAGTAAGCCTAAGACTGCAAGTAAGGCGATTAATCGCTTATCCATCTTCAAGCAGGCATCACCCCATGTTTTTTAGGAACCCTTGGCTTAAGGGGTCTCTTCGATAGAAGTATCTTCAGCATCTTTATGAGCAAGGGTCTCGTCTCATGCGGCTCTATGACCTTATCTATATACCCCCTAGACGCTGCCACATAGGGATTTGCGAACTTCTCCCTATACTCCATTGTGAATTTCTTCACTAGCTCCTCAGGGTTTTCAGCCTTTGCTATCTCTCGTTTATATATTATCTCAACGGCGCCTTGAGGGCCCATTACAGCTATTTCAGCAGTTGGCCAAGCTACAACGAAATCTGCACCTAAGTGCCTACTTGACATCGCAATATAACCTCCACCATAGGCCTTTCTTACGATTACTGTTATCTTAGGAACTGTTGAGACCGAATATGCGTATATTATCTTCGCGCCATGCCTTATTATTCCTGCTTGCTCTTGTGCAGTTCCAGGTAAGAAGCCTGGAACGTCTACGAACGTTATCACAGGGATGTTGAAGGCATCACAGAAGAGGACAAAGCGAGCAATTTTATCTGACGCGTTTACGTCAAGCGCTCCAGCTAGAACCTTAGGTTGATTTGCCACTATCCCTACAGGAATGCCGTCTAGCCTTCCAAATCCCACGATCGCATTAGGGGCGAAGAACTTATGCACTTCTAAAAAGCTATCCTTATCGAGGATCCTTACTATTACGTCATACATATCATAAGGTGACTCGGGATCCTCTGGAACTATATCATCCAATTCATAATCCATTCTCTCAGGATCGTCTTCACTCTTAATTATAGGAGGATCCTCCATGTTGTTTGACGGTAAATAACTTAATAGTTTGCGTATTAGGTTAAGTGCGTCTTCATCATTCTCTGCTACGAAATGAGCAACGCCACTATAATATGCGTGTACTTGAGGACCTCCTAATTCCTCATAAGTAACTTCCTCGCCAGTTGCAGCTTTTACTACCTTTGGACCCGTTATGAACATGAAGCTCTTTTTGGTCATTATTATGAAGTCAGAGAGAGCGGGCGAATATACTGCACCACCAGCACAAGGGCCCA
Source organism: Thermoprotei archaeon (assembly GCA_003649665.1). GTDB lineage: Archaea > Thermoproteota > Thermoprotei > QMSL01 > B3-G16 > B3-G16. Next base: position 8,797 of record QMSL01000019.1, read on the forward strand.
TTATTGCTACTATCTGAGGTATCACGCCAGATGCTAGAACATTTCTATAAAATAACTCACCATATCCTTTAAGCGAGTCAACTCCTTCTTGTATTCTGGCACCACCGGAATCGTTAAGACCTATGACGGGAATTCCGAGTTCAAGCGCTAGATCTAGGAGCTTGGTAATTTTCATTGCATGCATTTCGCCTACGCTTCCTCCCATAACTGTGAAATCCTGAGCGTAAACTGCCACAGGTCTTCCATCTATTAGCCCTATCCCCGTTACTACTCCATCGCCTAAGTACTTTCGCTCGCTCATGCCAAATTCGGTAGCCCTATGGAGTACAAACTCATCGAACTCAATAAAGGAGTCGGGATCTAGTAGTAAATCTATTCGCTCCCTAGCGGTTAATTTGCCTTGCTTATGCTGCCTCTCGATACGGTCTAAACCGCCACCTTTCTTCGACTCCTCTCTAAGCTTGCGGAGTATTTCTATTTTTCTAGAATCCATTTAAACACCTCGATATTTAGGTATTATATCTCCTCAACCCATGCCTCAAAAATGCTTTCACCAACTCTTACTCTCACTAATTTAGCTCCGCGCCTTACGGCTGAGCAGGCATTAGACAATATTAGTTTTATTCTATCTATTAGCTCGACTTCCCTTAGTACTTCCTGCGACTTTACCTCCTCACTCGTCGAATATTTAACCTTAACAATAGCATTATTTGGAGCCCTAGCGAGAGCACCTAAGCTTAATGGGCCTATCTCAGCTACTATGGGTGAATCATCCGAACTTGGATTTGTTATGACCTTAACATTGGGATTTCCCACGATTACTGATCCAGGTATGGGCTCAGAATCTACGTTATGCCTTGATATGTCGATAGAGCCTATGGGGGATAATGAGATACTATGGGGATCCTTGCCCTTTATTACAAATAATTTAGGTATCTTCACTTCCCTATCTACGAGAAGTTCAGCTTTTATCTCAACTTTATTGGATGATGGAGGAATATAACGAGAGGGTATCCGCCTAGCGGGCAATTCATCAAGTAGATCCGAGACCTTCCCCTCATCTATATCCAGTATGGAGCCTTTACTTAGTTTCTTCCTTCCTGAGAAGGACATATTGCTTGGAATAGATACATACGCTATACCTGAGTTTAAGCTCTCGATCCTTACTATTGAATTAGGTGTTACTGGAATTAGACGCCATGGTCTTTCTTCCCTTTTACCTCCTATTGATACGGCTGCAGATCCAGTTACAGCAATTAACGCAGGCTTATTGACCTCAAGTTCTATATATCCATTTAGGATTTCTATTGCAGGACTATTTTCGTTGTTTCCAGCCAGTAGGTTTGCTATAGCATAAGATAATGAGTCTACGACAGTCCGTCTGTACTCGAAGTTATCTTGAACGAGGAAAGCATTATGAACGCTTTTCACTTTGAGCATTATTGAGTCACCTTACGACAGTTACTATAGGGTGCTTACACAATTGTCGTTTTTAAACTTTTAAGTATTATAATCCCCTTGTTAACTTAACGATACATGCTCAGAGTACTGAGTTTATGTAGCAGTCTACCTGAGGTCATGCATGATGAGAAGATGTACAGAAAGTAGAGATACTAAGGCGAGAGGCGTGAATATATACAATATTAGCGAATGTTAATATGCGAGGGAAACACCTAGTAGAAGATTAGAGGAGCGAACTTCATTATATCTGAGAGACCTCTAACGAATATGAATCTTCCATGCCCTCTTATGGCTATTGCTCTAGCGAAACCTGCCCACTTGCTTGGGACGCATATGACATGTAACTTATCGAAAAGAGGTGCATACTTTAAGGGATTTTCGCCAGCAGTCCATTCTCCATCGGTGATAAGTATGCCTATATATTCGTTAACACCAGCTCTGCGTAATTCATTATAAGTGGTAACTAGTGCTAGTGCTATATCAGTGTATCCATTAGCATTTAGGCTCAGTATTCGTTCAACCATTAGATCAGGTGGTACGCTCTCTCCATACCTCTTGAGGAAATCTACTGTAGTATTGAATGCGGTAATTACTAGGGATGTGTTTATGGAGGCATATACAAGCATAGCTGAAGTCAGGGCCGCTAATGTTATCTTAAGTCCACTCATTGAGGCACTTCTGTCTATTATCAGCGCGTACGCCTTTGACACTTTATCCCTATCGAATACCCTTAACGTATCTAAGTCTATCTTTGCGTTATCAAATATGCTCTCTACAGTCCTATCGATGTCAAGATCATCTGAGTGCCAATTAAATGGAGTACTTATTATCCTCCCATACCTAGTCCCAAGATAGGCCTTGGATACTATCTTCAAAATTATGTTAGTTGCATATTTTCTTGCAATCTTCTTTAACTCTCCCTGAAAGTATGGAAAGCTGAGAGCAAGAAGCTCGAGAAGTTCAAGGCTACGTGTATAGCTCGCATTCTTTAGATCCTCGATTATATCCATTGCTAAGGCAGAGTTGTTCGAGAGCTCTATAGCAACTCTTCTTGGGGCAACTCTTGCAAGTCTAATAAGATAATCTAACCTCTTAGAGTGCTGAAAATTTAAACTAGAGTCCCTTCGCTGATTTGAGCGATTATACGTACCTTCATTAGATAAAGGGAAATCACCACCTCCTGAGAAGGGATTATCCAATTTCCTTCCTTCATCTCCGATGTTGTACTTGGCTAAGAGTTTAGAGAGTATCTCCCTAATTACATCTTCTGGCTCTACATCAGGATCTGAAACCCATATCTTACTCGACATCCCCATTATTGCGGCATATAATATATCTGAGAACGTCAATTTACCTCCCTTGAGCTTAGCTAACTTCATAGCTATAGTGACCATGTCTATTGCCCCGCGAACAGATGAGCCCATCTTTAAAGCAGGATGATGTCTTGTCTCTCTAGCTAGATCAACGGCAAGCTCTATAAGCCATTTACACTTACAACCTGTCTTCAATTTAACGATCTCTATTTCTTCCTCCCTACTCTGATAATCAAGTTTTAATCTGCAAAATCTATCAAGAAGAGCTCTACTCAGCCTACTAGTCCCTATATCATCGTAGGGATTCATCGCGCATATTATCCTAAAACTGGGTTTAGCCTTTATTATACCATAACGAGGGATAACCAATTCACGTTCCTCAGAGGCCCTAATGAGGACATTTGCAGCTTCCTCAGGCATTCTATTGAATTCCTCTATGTACAGTATACCTCCTTCCTCCATGGCCTTAGTAAGCGGGCCTGGCTCAAAGTATTCAGGTTTAAACCCCTCAGATAAAACCTTAGCTGGATTAAACGTACCTATAAGCTTCTGAGGAGTTAGATCAGCTGATCCCTCAACCATGAAGAAGGGTACTCCAGATTCCTCAGCAATAGCCCTTAGTATTGTTGACTTAGTTGTTCCAGGCGGACCTTCAAGTAGTATGTTCTTACCAGCGGCAAGCGCAGCAATTATAGCTATCACTTCATCCCGTCTACCAACTATTCTTCTCAATACTCTACTGATTAGTCCTAAGTCCTCATATGGATTAGGATTCATCAAGAAGAGAGAAGGAGGATACTATTAAAAAACTTAAGCCTCTTAAAATCCCATTAACTTCCTTTCCCTCTCCCAATCCTTAAGTATGTCATTTATGAATACTGCAACTCTGTCTAAGTATTTGACGGGTACTTTAAGTCCTGAGGCTGGCTTTGATCTTAACTCTACCATGTAGTAATCGAAGCCAGGCATCTTAGTGATGGTAAGGACGTTATTTACTATTATATCGCCTTGATCCGTCTTCACGATGTATCTAAAGCGGAATTCTTTTACTCTCTTTCCTGACGGTGTCTCCTTCTCCTCTAGCTCTCTTAGGTCCTCAACTCTCTCTAGATAGCCAGTTGTTAAGTCTTGAAGTCTAGAGTAGACATACGAGAAGAATACTGGAGCCTCCCTTAATGAGATGTGGATGTCATAGCCATACGTCTTTTCAGTAGTTATCTTCGTTATTTCCTCCTTTCTTCTCTCTCTCACCTCAGGAGCCGCTTTTATTCTCTTAATCATTGATGGGACGAACATGTATGCAGCCTGCATAGCTGGTCTAAATGATGCTATCATAGATGCTATGATAGCCACGACTACCGATATTACGCTCCAGTACCATTCTAACTTCTCTTTTATTATTAGGTTCTTGGACGCAGCTATTGCAGAGAGGACACGGAACGTTGTCAGTCCAGAGATGTAGCCTATTCCTCCTCCAAGTAGACCATATATCATGGATTCGGCTAGGAATAACATTGCTATCTGTGCTGGATTGAGGCCTAACGCGAATAATAGGTATATCTCGCGCCTCCTCTCATATATTATACTGTACATGGTTATAGCCACGTTAAAGCCTACTATTACTATGGGCACTACGAATGCCAAGCTCTTAGCGAAGAGGCTCTCCATTTTCTGTCCGAAGTATACTACTAGCGATCCAGCCTTCATTATCACGTAAGCATAGAAGTCGCTTCCCTTTCTCTCTATATAGGCCTTAGCCAAGGGCAATAGATCGGATGGATCCTTAGCTAATACAACGAGACTATAGATATCGCTTACCTGGCTTATCTTACTAATGGGTTCAGGTATTACCTTGAATAGCAGGAATCTCCAGTTAACTATGACTATGTCTGTAGCATTAGCAGGCACTGCCTTTTCACCTGATATTACTAAAGGCTTAAGTGGGGATCCATCCACGTCTTGGAATGCATCTAATGACTCCTCTGAGAATATCCCAACTACCTTTAACGTAGCCTTCGTGATACGTGATGTAAGCCTGGTAGTAACCGTTATGTTCACTAAGTCGCCTACTTTGACTTTAAGGATTTCCGCAGCAGAGGATGGTAGGAGTATTGAGTCCTCACTGCTTATATCGCTATATTTACCGCTTGTGAGAATGTTTGAGATCCCTGTAAATTGATCCTCCTCTGGAGCTAGACCTAAGATTGCATGAGCTATATACTTTCTACGTCCGTGCTCTACCACTACGGTTACATGAGCTTTGGGATAG
>QMSL01000020.1 GCA_003649665.1 Thermoprotei archaeon
ATTGCAGCACTTGCATTTATCAAGCTTGGCCTCCTCATTGGAGCTTTGCTAATACCTCTAGTAGGGTTTGTGGATATGCTTGATGGAAGTGTAGCTCGGGCAACGGGAAGAGTTACTAGATTTGGAGGAGTACTAGATCACGTGATAGATAGGTATGCTGAGTACATCGTATTATGTGGAATTTCAGCAGGAGGATACATGGACTGGTTTTGGTCATTCTACGCCATGTTTGGAATGATTATGGCAAGTTATACCAGAGCAAAAGCTGAATCTATAGGTGGTCTAAAGAGCTGTACTGTAGGGATTGCTGAGCGACAGGAGAAATTGCTATTGTTAATCATAGGAGCGTTAATAGCGCATTTCATTCCCAATAGAGCCAAGTTAATAATGAACATAACAGCATTTATAGTTGGGACATTAAGCCATATAACGGTCGTGCAGAGATTATTATATACAAGGAGGCATGTGAATGAGGTATGATGTAGTAGCAATAGGAAATCCAGTATACGATATAATAATAACACCATTCGCGAAGAGTAGAGGAAGAGTTCTCTCAGGCTGTAGTATTAACGCATTACTAGCGTTAAGGAGATTGGGATTCTCTAAGCTAGCATTAGTTGGAAGTGTTGGTAAGGATTATGCTGAGAGATTAAGAACAGACCTGAAACGAAACGGCGTTACAGAGTTCATTCTCATTATAGGTAAGGAAACTGGAGGCTTTAAGTTAGTTTACGACGAGAAAGGCGATAGAACGTTAGAAGTCTTAGGCGTAGCTGGACGAATAGAGAAAAATGATATCCCTGATGAGTATTTGAATTCGGAGTACATATTATTAGGTCCAATATTACAAGAAATAGATCTAGAGCTAGTGGAGTACCTCGCTACGACAAGTAATGCGAAACTATTCTTAGATCCTCAGGGATTACTTAGGATCATAGATAAGAACGGTATCATAAGACATGTATGTGAGAGGGAGGTATTGAGAAAGATAGTTTCATTAGTAGATTATGTTAAACCAAACGAACACGAGAGTAAGGTATTAACTGGTGAAGATGATCCATATATTGCTGCTAAGAAGTTAGTGGAGTGGGGAGCTGAGGTAGGTATAGTGACTTTAGCTGAAAGGGGATCTGTAGCATATGATGGTGATGTGTTCTATCGTGTTCAAGCATATAGGACTAAAGCCATCGACCCTACTGGAGCTGGAGACGTCTATGCTGGGGCATTTCTCGCAAAGAAGCTAGAAGGGGCTCCCTTACCCGAAGCGTTACTCTTTGCTTCTGCAGCGGCATCAATTATGGTCGAACACGTAGGACCAGACTTTCCTCTGACATACGAAGAGACTAGAAGGAGATATCTCTCGCTTGTGGGAACGCTTAAACTCATAAGGGATAGCTGAGGTTAGCTAAGGATAATTATCAGTCACGGATAACTTCTATTTTTGAAGTTTGTGCTAATCTATCGTAATATACGTGAAGGATATGTGCAGAGACCTCACTCCCTACGCCATGGTGGGTTATCAGTAATATCTGATGAAATCGTTGAGTTGCTTTATATAATGCCTCTATCATCGCATCCCTATTGGCTGTATCAGTTGCATCAGTTGGTTCGTCTAGGAGGAGGAAATCATGGAAGCCCAGTATGTCAGCTAGCGCTAGACGAAAAGCAAGAGCGAATATAGTTTCATGTCCGCCTCCACTAAAGCTACGTATTGGCTGTGGCTCCTTAAAGCCATGGGGTAATGCCTTTAATTCATAGGTCTCAGGATCTAATTCAACTGAGAGGTATAGAGGATCACTTGTTAATTGCCTGTACCAGTAATACGTCCTCTTAGCTATTACATTTAATATTCTTCTCCTCAGAGTATTCTCAAGCTCTGCATAACACGCTTCAATCTTTACAAGATCTTGTAGTACGCTTCTATAAGTCTTGATTTTAACTTGGGCTTCTTCGTATGTACGTAGATTCTGCCTTAGTTGTTGTAGATAGTTCATTAGTCCCTGTCTATCAGTGAGAATTTCTCTTATCCTTTGTTTTAATCCCTTAATGGCCTCTGAAACTGAGTAATAATTCCTCATATGTTCCTCATATAATTCTTCGATCGTGGTCTCGAAATCATCAAGGTTATCTATAGATGGAGGGTTCTGGACTCTAATGCTAAGTGATGAGAGCTTACCGGTTAATTCATTTAATACTGATGTTATCTTCTCTGAAAGCTCTGTTGATTTGCCCTCTAACTCCCTTATGCTCTTCTCATACTCTATTATAGATGAGAGTACGGTTTCCAGCTTTGCCATCTCACTTCTTATCTCCTCACGTTTACTTCTGAGCTTCAGTATCAGTTCGTTTATATTGTTCTTCCTAAGGGATAGTTCGCTTAGGAGATTTGAAAGACGTGAACTCTCAAGCTCGAGTGATTCTATCTCCCTCCTTATTCTCTCTCTATCGATAGGTTGACCGCATGTAGGACATTTTGTCTTACCTGATACACTCTTTCTTAACCGTAGGGTATTCGTTATATATCCGAGCCTTTGATTTGCATTAGCTATTTGTTCCTCTATATCCATTAGGCTCTTTGTAAGGGAGTCTATCTGCTTATTTATGCTATTTACTCTTTCCTTAAGTCGACTTATTCTTTCTGATAGTTGTTCCACGGAGCCCCAAGGAGATAGAAGTCGCTTATACTCCTTAAGGAGTCTCTCCTTTTCAGCTCTTAGACGTAATATGCTCCTCCTAAGTTCCCTTACCTCGTTGATCTTATTTTTAATAGAGATGAACTTCTTCGAGGTTTCCCTTAATTTCTCGAATTCTTCCAAAAGAGAGCGATATTCTCGCTCAGCGGAGATGAGCCTATCTGAAAGTTCCTTCACTCTACTCTCGGTCTCACTAATTAATTTCCTAAAGTTTGGTGCCTCTCTTGCTATGTTCTCGAGATCTGATATTCTCATCCGTAGGTTGCTGATCATTTCCCTAATAGCACTTCGTGCAGATGTAATAGCTGAAATCCCTAAAAGAGAGTCTAGTATACGTCTTACTTCCGCTCCTCCCCTTATTAAACGAACGAATTCTTTCTGTTCAGCATAAATTACATTAAAGAAGACGTTTTTGTCTAACCCGAAGATCTCATAGAGTTTAATTCTTAAATCTCGCTCTCTTGCTCCAGAAGTAGACGAAATTATGGTGTGCCATCCCTCCCCTGGACGATATTCCTTTAGTTCAAAGCGCGAGGAAGAACTCCTTGAGGCCGGTCTGTATCTAGTTATCCGATATAATAATCCTGTCTTGCTACTAACCATCTCTACTGTCACTCTAGTATAGGATTCGCCTACTGTTATCAAGGGATATGTTGCGGTTTTAAGCGTAGGCGTTTGATTAAATAAGACGAAGGATATCGCATGAAATATGGATGATTTGCCAGCATCATTATGCCCCTGTATTAAATTCAGGCCGCTCTTAAACACTATTTCATGCCTACCACGGTATCTTTTAAAGTTCTCTAAAATCACCTTCTGGATCATTATCTCACATCCCAAATAATCCTTGCTCTAACCCCCATAGAGAGGAGATCTTCCTTTTTAGCAATCTATATGCTTGCTCCCTAAGGTTTCCATCTCGAGTTAAATTCTCCTCATCGCTATAAAGAAATCTTGAGTACTCAAATATTTCAAAGGCCTTCTTAGCCAGTTCCTCGTTACCTCTAAGTATTTCGTTTATTAATTCCCTTATGTTCACGCTCCTTTCCGATGTCTCCTTTAATTCACTTGGCTTTACTTCAACTTCGGGAGGAAGTATATCAGCATATAATAGCTTGCCTGTCGCCTTTAGTTTACTAATGAACTTTTCTAATGACCTTAACGGTATGTCGTATATGTCTCCCTTCGCCACTTTTCCTTCAAACCTTATACGTATTATCAACTTCCTCTTTGTGTCCTTAAGTAGTTCCCTTATCCTTGAAATGGCTTCACGAATAAACCACTCGGCAGGACGAGGTTCTTCAGCTTTGATGATTATAGCTTTAACTATATGCATACTTGGTATTTCGTACTCCTTAAGTGTTACATTACCTGACTTAGAGAGGGTGACTAAGTAAAACATCTTCTTATCTGATTCGTAGAAATCCCATTTCTCAGTAGAGCCTGAACATGCGATAACAGCACCATTTCTGAGCTTAAGAGGTTTTCTAAAGTCATGATCATGCCCTACAGCAATATACTGTACATTACTTAAGCCCTCAAGATAAGATAGGGGAACATAGGGCTCATTCTTATACCATTGAGTATACCCCTCTACGAATGTATGAAGGAGGAGGATGTTAAATAGTTCATCGCTAATAGCAGGTATTACATACTGGGAAAAGAGCTTATTCGTATTATGTCCAAAATACCCCAGACCTATAATCCTAACTTCATCTAAATAGTCCCTATAACCTACATTACTTTTCTTACTTAGGGAGTCATATATGGGGTCTATATACTCAAAGATGGGAATTGATGAACCTTCTATTAAGTCTAATGAACATCCCTTTAGAGCACCTTCAGGATCGAAGCTTCCATCATGATTACCCCTTATTGCATAGAACTTAATATCATGCTCCTTAAGGCGAATTAACTGTTTCTTGACAAACTTCACTACATTTGGCCAAGGAGTTACCTTATCAAATAAATCACCAGTATGAACTATGAAATCGACATCTAATTCTATTGCTTTATCTATTACAAACTCGAATGCCTTATTAAAGGCAATTACACGCTCATATGCAATGCTTGCGGGATAAGTTCTTGAGAGATGAGTATCCCCGAAGTGTATGAATTTAAAGGACATCTACTCACCGCTAATTTCCCTTCTAATCCGCGTAATATAATATCTTGCTCTCTCGACTTCAGTAATTCCCTGAGCTTCCATAGTTGCCTCTTCACGTGCCTTCTTAAGAAGGCTTACTATTGGAAGATCCATACCCCCATGTTTAGTTATCCTTTTCTCTTTAACTTTAACCATTACTGGGGTACGTACAATAGGACCCACAATGACAGCCTCACCTACGTTTAGTCCAGGGAGATTTTCAAGAAGAGGTTCTGAAAAGGCCTCAGACGATTCGCTTATAGTTCTCTGATCTATGGGGTTAACTATCCTAAGAACTATTTGGCTTTGACATTGTGAGAGGACATCAGAATCTATTTTGGAGGGTCTTTGGGAGATTACTATCAAGTAAACACCAAATTTCCTCCCTTCAGACGCTATAGTCCTTATGATAGTTGAAGAATATGTAGACGAATCTCTCCTTGGAGGGACGAATCTATGAGCTTCCTCAAGTATTATGAAGACGGGATAGGGGAATTTCTCTCCAGAGGAATTAGTTACTGCATTTACTCTTGATATGAATATCCTCCTTAATACATCATACACCACTATATCCTGCGCTTCAAACGGTACGCCTGTGAGGTTTATTACTGATAGATGCATTGGCTTTAATAGGTGATTTAAGGGTACTGATGATCTCGAAAATACCCTCAGTTTCTTCAATTGCTCAAGGTATTTAATTGTGTTAAATATTGATTTATTCCAATCCTTTATCCCCTTAAGGCGGCTTTTATAGGGCTCTTCAATATCTCCTCTACCCCACTTATTGAGAAGGGATATTAATTCGTCTAAGTCAAAACTCTTATCATCAACATGCTTTTCATGGAGCCTCTTTAGAGCCAAACTTAGTATAAACCGTATGTTAACTGCAGATGAGGGAATTCTTGCCATATATGCCAGTTCATCTTCAGATAAGTCGCTAACCTTTATGTAATATCGTGTCTTTCCGATGCTATAAGGTCCTACTGAGAATATTGTAATTCTATCCGAAAGCTCGTGAAAGGCACGACCATCGGCTGCTTCATGCATTCTCGAATAATCTCCATGAGGATCTATTGCTACTATCGTAGCTCCCTTCTTTAACAGTCCCTCTATGATGACACCTGCAGTATGAGATTTACCCGCACCTGTAGCAGCGAGAATTGCTACATGTCTTGAAAAACCTCTTACGTCTAAATATACGTCGACGTCGGGCCTATTTATTAAGTGGCCTATATGGATCGCGCTATCAGGTTCTACTTGATAAAGGGCACGAAGTAAATCATCAGGAGCACGATATACCGGTGATCCAGGAAGTGGTGCATACCTTGGGTAACGCACTTTTCCTTTATATGAATACCCTAGAACTCGTGCTTCAGCAAGTATCTGATGAATACCTACGTTAGTCATTGAGAGCTTACTTATAGCATTGCTCGAGGTGTATTCATTAAGTAAAGGATTGCGTTGTATTATGCGTTGCACTTGAGCGAGGACAGGCACTTCTAGACGCGCACCATCTATGTTTTCAGGCACATATACACATACGTACTCTAGAATAGGAGGTACACTATCTGGCAATACAGCGAACGTAAAGCGAGTTGGCTCTGACTCTCCAACTATATATCCTATAGGCTTAAGCAACCCACATCCTCCTCCTTGGCATTAAATTTACACCCATATTACGGAGAGCTATCTCGTAGAGTTTAAACTCACGCTTCGTGATTTTAGCTAGTCTATGCGCTGCGAACAGTAATGGGTTATACATAGTAACATCAACGTAATCATCTATAACCCTATTGAGTACTAACTTTACGTATTCCGGTATTTCCCTTACGAAATTCACATCATGAAATGAGAAAAATGACTTCCTAACTTCAGGAACTAGTACATCTACTCGTAAGGGGGGCTCGCCAAACCTTGGTAAAACATATGTTGTAAATATTACAGGTATTGTCTTGAGCCTAAGTAGGGTCTTACACGCCTCCTTTATGAACTTCTCTTTATCATCTCCAAGTTCCTCAATATGCCTTCTCCACGTACGCGTTACGAAGTTAAGAACCCCTCTCTTCTCAATTATGTGGAATTTCTTAAGACATCTACTACGAAGACATCCTAAAATAAGGGGACGTGAGATCCCCGGCTTTTTAGCATAACGCATTATTACGTAATAATCGCTTTCACGAAACCTAAGCCGCCTTAGGAGATCTCTTATTATACGTTTTATCTCATTATCATCAAGTCTGGCTATCTTCTTACGGACAGTTTTGAAGAAAGCAGAGATTGAATCCTTTTGAAGGAGATCATCATCAGAGAGGAGGGAGATTATGGTACTTTTAATGAGAGCTAACCGCAAGTGCTCGGAAGTAGAGTCCTTTACTATACCAACTAATAGACCTTTCCGGGAACGAAGTTCGTCTATGAGGTTAATTAAGGCCTGCATAGCCCTTAAATATACGTCCTTATGTCTATCAGCAGGATGTTCCGTTGGGAGATGTACGAGTCTAGTATATATTGATCCATCTAGGAGCACTACAGGTATTCCATTAGTAGATCGAATTGCCCGCAAAGCTACTCTGTATTCGGAAGACTCCGCCAGCAATTTTACTACATTTGAGAGAGTTCTAGGCCTCTGACTAGCATTATATTCTAATGTTAAATCACGATAGGTTCTGCCACCCGAATCTATTGCTATGCTTCTTATCACATAAAGGGATCTACCATGAGCATAAGAAGAGCCTTGATAACTACTATCAACAGCAATAAAGGTATACTTATCGAGTTCATCATGCGATCCCTTATCCTTAACATCGTCTAAGGAAAGCCAGCGACTAGTGAATTCGTACTCTATACGGCTTTCAATAAGATTACGTGGACTCGATATATTAAAATATTCAATAAGATCATTTTTCATTTTATTGATTTCTTCAATGAATATATCAACGAAATCTTCAACATTGAGCACATTCCCAGCTCTGATGGAGAAAAAGACGGAGATAAATTTTAACCTACTCCTAGTGTTATGTCTGCTTTATAGTATTTTTTATACGCTCTAGTATACTCTTCATTACTATCGCATCCTTATCTAACACTGGACTCTCGCTGATTATAGTGAATGAGTAACCGTGCTCAACTATTATTGTTGCAAGGATTTCAAAGTCAGGACCGTAACCCTCCTCATCCAGCCTTCTATGCCTTCGCTCACCCTTCTTAGTGAACTCAACCTTAGTAAAATGACAGTGAAGATTCGAGACGACATCTGAGCCTAAGCGCTTTTCAATTATATCTAATATCTTAAGGTAATCATCTTTTCTTCTTAGACTCCCGCCTGTTCTAGCATGGATATGTGCCCAATCTATTACTGGTACCGCATTAGGTACATTTTCGCACATGGTTATTATTTCCTCCACGCTTCCTACTTGAGATAGTTTACCCATGGTTTCTGGCCCTAGGAAGACATGCTTTATTCCTAATGAACTTGCTCTCTCATTAACCTCTTTCAATGCAGTTATACATAGCTCTAAAGCTTCCTCCTTTGAGAATTTCCCATAATATCCAGGATGAAAGACAACAATTCTAGCGCCCATCCATTGTGCGGCCTGCATGCTTAGTACTAAGCGTTCAATACTAGCTTTCCGCGTCTCCTCAGAGGATGAGGATAAGTTAATGGCATAAGGAGCATGAAGAGATAAGAGCACATCGAACTCCTTAGCGTTATTGCCCAATTCCTCAGCCTTTTCTTTACTTATCCTAACACCTCTTACAGCTTGATATTCAAAGGCGTCAAGTCCCTCTTGAGTTTTAAGATATTCTGGTATCTTCTCAGTTGGCCCTTTATAATTTATAGGACGACCAGCTGGACCAAACCTTGTTCTTCCGATGGGCATCACCGTACGATACAGTTATTTAACTGCCTAAGATATATTTCTACCGACATGAATTTAAACACAGCAATCAGAATATACACGTTACTCGTAAACTTAAGCTGTCTAGCAGTTGCTTCTATAGAGGATGTCAGGAAGCGTGAAGTAAGTAATAACATATGGAAGTTAATGGTAGGGATGTGCTTACCAGCCGTCATATTATACATCGTCAAATACGGTGATAGAAATACCATTTTACATTATACGGTATCTTCCTTGCTCGTTAGCAGTATGGCCATTGCGCTTTATCTTGCAGGTTTAATAATGGGCGGTGATGCTAAATGTATAATAGCATTAAGTCTTAGTAACATCCCAGGTATCGTGGGGTCATTGCCAATAGCATTACTTTCCTTCATGAATGGGGCGGTAATGACTTTAGCAGTTCTTCCATTGATCCTTCTGTGGAATGTTTATGTAAAGCTTGTAAAGGGAGTAAACTTATTCGAAAGGTATGAGGTTAGCCCCCTTGTAAAGATACTATGTCCTTTGGTAGCAATAAAGATCAGATATGGCGATATAAAGAAGCACATTGATGTTAAGTACGCGTTAGTAGAAACAATGAAGAATGGACGTAGGGTAATAAGACTTGGCAAATTAGAGGGAAGTAAGATCTCTAGCTTAAGTGATGATGATTACGTTTGGGCAATGCCTCTCCTTCCATTTATAGTATTCATACTAGCTGGATATGTAGTATCGATTAGGGGAATAAACCTTGCTCTAAAAATTGCAATGAAGATCATGAGCTTGGTATAGGAAGAACTTTAGGTCTTAACTTAAGGGAAACGAATACTTTCTTTATGATAGAGACGAGTTCTTCTTTATTTCCAGGAGCTACATATCTTAATAAGTGTGCTGGACAACGACAATCAGAGGATCCGAAATTACGGACTTGGATTTTAAAGCAATTGGTAGAGATGAGTTCACGGACTATATCACACTCATAATTGCTCTCCGTAACTGCAAATACGACATCCTTTAATTCTACGGGTTTTTCTACAAGTAGGTAATCGATATGCCATTTAAGCCGCTTATTTGGTCGTATATGTCTTAAAATCCTCCATTTAAGCGAAGTGCTGTGCTTACCCCGCGCGGAACCAACATATACATAAAGGCCTCTAGGAAACGTAAAACTCCCCAGCTTACCTATTTTAACGTTTACATCCTTATTTATGTTAATAACCAAGACATAGACTCCAGGTCTCTTGGGGACATTTAGTTTCTCTTTGCTATTCATCAAGGGAGATATATAAGGAATTCCCTAATTATAATGTTTAGCGATGATGATGATGGGAAATTAGGAACGTGATGACTGGCTCATCTCACACTGAGCAAGATATATGAACTAGTACATCTAGTACTGAGGTCTAAGTTAATGAAGAGATGTGAGAAAAACTATATTTAGTCTTGGTATCTTCTCTATAACTGGATGATTATGGGACAAAGCGCTGATAAGGGGAATATGATGAGGCCGCTACAGGATGACAGTAAAGATACGGATTCTGGGGAGGAGGATCTAGAATTAATTAAACTTAGGATGAAGAAGTTAAGAGAGCTACAAAAGATGCTTCTTCTAAAGGAACTGCAGAGACAAAGAGTAAAAGAAGAGGAAGATCCTGAGAAGATAGTTAGAAGAGAGTTAACAGAGAAAGCCATAGAGGTATTAGAGGCAGCTAAAGCACAATTTCCAAGGGAAACCAGGAAGTTAATAAAAATTATAGCAACTCTTATAAAGCAAGGGAGAATACAGGGACCTATAACCGCAGAGGCTCTTTATAATACGTTTCACCTTGCGGGAATACCAGTAAGACTGGAGACTAAGATAAGGATATACCGTAAGGGTAGGTATATTGACATACGCGAGAAGCTCAAGGAGGATGAGTAAAGGAGCTCTGTTCCATAAGATATACTTAATACCTCCTGAAAGTTCTAGATTCTTAATGAATATGTCTGGATCCCTAAATGAAGATAAATTACATGACGAGAGGAGTAAGGAAAACCTAAGTAATGGAAAGGTAGTCTATTTACTCTCAGTTACTTATGATGGTAAAGCTGGAAAGGCCTTACTTAAATTCTATGATCCAGAAAAAGGCGATATAATATTATGGCATGACAATACGGGGCATAAGCCATACTTCTACACGAACCTCTCACCAGAGGAGCTCTATAGGATAAAGGGAGTTGCTTCCCATCCAGGATTTGATCATTTCGAGGTAGTCGAGAAGTTTGACCTATTACACCTTAGAAAAGTTAAAGTGACTAAAGTTGTTGCAAAGGATCCACTGTCTGTTGGTGGTAAGAAAAACTCGCTTAGAGAGATAATTAAGAAGGCTGGAGGCAAGGTATGGGAGGCTAAGATAAAGTACCATAATTGTTACATATACGATAGGCAACTGATCCCAGGGATGCCATATAGAATTGTCAATGATAAGGTTATAATGGAAAAAGTGAAGATCCCAAGCGAGCTAGAAGATCTAGTGGAGAAGCTTTGGGAGAAGGAGCCCGAAGAGGAAAAAGAGATGCTTAAGGAATGGCTTCCGCTTTTTGAGAGTGAAGTTCCATGGATAAGGCGGGTAGCTATTGACATTGAGGTATATTCACCAATTCCCGATAGAGTACCGAGTCCTGAAAGGGCTTATTATCCAGTAATAGCGGTTGCTGTATATTCCAATGATGGACTTAAGAAAGTGCTTATCCTGAGGAGGCATGATGTAGAGGTAGGAGAGAGGACGGAGGGTCTTAAGGATGTAGAGATAGTGTTCTTTGATGATGAGAGAGAGTTACTTAGAGAAACATTTGAAGTTTTAAACGAGTATCCAGTTGTGCTCACCTTTAACGGCGATAATTTCGACTTTAGGTACTTATGGTATAGGGCCTTAAAGTTAGGATTTAAGCGTGATGAAATACCCATAGTGCTAGGGCAGGATTCAGCATTATTACGAAAAGGGATTCACATAGACCTATATAGGTTCTTCAGTAATAGATCAATTCAAGTTTATGCGTTTGGAGGTAAATATAGGGAGACCACTCTTGATGCAATAGCACAAGCACTTCTAAACGAGAAGAAGAAGGAGCATATAAAGCCGATCTCAGAGCTCGATCTTTATGAACTAGCAGAGTACTGCCTGAAGGATGCTGAACTC
The DNA here is from genome assembly GCA_003649665.1 of Thermoprotei archaeon. GTDB lineage: Archaea > Thermoproteota > Thermoprotei > QMSL01 > B3-G16 > B3-G16. The sequence goes on from QMSL01000020.1 coordinate 11,897, forward strand.
ACACTTAAGCTTACAACATTTGAGAATGACCTAACAATGAAACTGATACTACTCTTCATGAGAATTTCAAAGCTACCAATGGAGGATCTTACACGCCAAGGGATCTCGGGATGGATAAAGAACATGTTATATTTTGAGCATAGGAAGAGAAATTACTTAATTCCCGAGCCAGAGGAAATCCGAAGTTTAAAGGGGATTACGGTCACTAAGGCTATAATAAAGGGCAAGAAGTACATGGGTGCGATAGTCATGGAACCAGTACCAGGCATTCACTTCAACGTAGTAGTTCTCGACTTCGCATCATTATATCCATCCATGATAAAGACTTGGAATCTATCTTATGAGACAGTGAGATGTCCTCATGAGGAATGTAAGAAGAATATAATACCTGAGACCACTCATTGGGTATGTATGAAGAGGAGGGGATTAATTTCGCTTATAGTAGCGCTACTCAGGGATACTAGAGTAAAGCTCTATAAGAAGAGGGCTAAAGATAAGAGCATAAGTGAGAGGGAGAGGGAGTGGTATGATGTAGTTCAAAGAGCGCTAAAGGTATTCATAAATGCAAGCTATGGAGTTTTCGGCGCAGACACTTTCCCACTATATTGTCCTCCAGTTGCTGAGAGCACAGCAGCATTAGGACGTTATGCTATAAAGCAGACAGTTAAGAAAGCCAAAGAGATGGGACTTGAAGTGATATACGGCGATACTGATAGCCTGTTCTTGAAGAATCCGCCAAAGGAGGCAGTGGATGAACTAATACGTTGGGCAGAGGAGAACCTAAAAGTAGACTTAGAGACCGATAAAATCTACAGGTACGTAAGTCTAAGTACTAGGAAGAAGAACTACTTTGGAGTTCTGGAGGATGGAAGAATAGATGTAAAGGGATTACTTGGTAAGAAGAGGAATACACCAGAGTTCGTTAAAAAGGCATTTGCCCAAGTTCTTAACATACTAAGTAACGTGAAATCAGATGAAGACTTTAGGCATGCCAAAGAGGAAATAAAGAAGATAGTTCATGAGAGTTACATCAGGTTAAAGAGAAAGGAGTATAGCCTTGAGGATCTAGCCATAAAGGTAGCGCTATCGAAACCATTAAATGAATATACTAAGAGTACTCCTCAGCACGTTAAGGCAGCATTACAAATAGTTAAATTCGGCAAAAAGGTAGAACCAGGAGATATAATAGCGTATGTCAAGGTTCGCGGTGGTGAAGGAGTAAAGCATATTCAATTAGCTAGGATAGATGAAATTGACGACGAAAAGTATCTTGAACACATGAAGTCGACATTTGAGCAACTTCTCGATGCATTAGGAATGAGCTTTGAAGAGATAATAGGCGGTGGAGGATTAGAGGCTTTCTTTAAAGCAGGTAAATAGAGCCTATCCTCCACCTCTCGAACTTCTTAATGTTTCTTAAGGCCTTCTTAAACTCCTTATAATGCTCTTTGCAAAGATGAATCCTGCCCCTATTGCTACTAACTTTAAAGCTCACGTTAACCTTGGCTAACTCAGTTGCTGAAATGGTCTTATATGCAGGATTATTACAGCCTATTACGTCACACTCATTATGGGACATATTCATCCACCTCCTGATGTATGACTCTATTTCCTCCCATACTTATTTGAGATGAGTTCAGCTAACCTTATAATTAGTTTTATGCATTCATCGTTAACTTCCTTTAGGGGAATTGCCTTATAAATAAACATATATCCTCCACTCCTTTTCAAAACTTTATGACGAGTGACAAGACCTAA
>QMSL01000021.1 GCA_003649665.1 Thermoprotei archaeon
GGCTAGTAGGGTTTCGTATAATTCTTCAGGATTGGTTATATTCCTTAGGACACTATCCTCTTTTAGGTATAGGTATCCTCTACGTCCTACGTGAATTATTAGGCATTTTGGATTATAGGGAACACCATCAAGTACATCAGCAGTTATTATTGAACTATTCCCACTAGCAAGTGATATGGAAACATGTGGGTGCTTTGATACGGAGGAGATGCGACCTATTCTCTTAGTTATGTTGTATTTGCTTACATCTATGCCTAGGACTTCTTCCAGGAGGCCTAGTAGGAATTTCGTATACTCCTCCACCTTATCCTCAGGCAATTCCTCAATTTTAGCACATGTTATCATTGATTCACCGATTGTACCGAATATGATAAATATTATTAATGATGTGGTTATTGTCGTATGCAAGAAATTACATCTCATGATAGATCACCCTCCAACTACCTTAAGATTGCCATCTCCATAAACTACCATTCTACCTGTATCACTGTCTATGTCTTATGTCTATAGTATAACCTTTGTATAGTGGCGATTCTTTAAATATACAATGCCAGGATTGTGGCGGCCCCGCCGGGATTCGAACCCGGGACCTCGGGCTTAGAAGGCCCGCGCTCTATCCATGCTGAGCTACGGGGCCTTATCCTAAGGTAATCATTCGTTTATTCACCTACATAAAGTTTTTCAGGTTTTCAATTATTAACTTAAGCTCCTTACATATTATGGATTTTAAATTGATTATGTTAAAATTACTTTTTACATTTATTACGTCGATTATGTTCACCACAGCTTTTGCTCTCTTTATGACCACTATATCCGTTGATATTACTATGTCGCCTAGAACTGAGACGTCTTTATCGGTCGTCTTAGATGTAAATGCATTGCCCCTTAATGAGTATTCCTTTAGGATGTTTCTAGTGATTCCAGCGATTTCACCACTTTTGCTAATGGGCTCGTCGAAAACGAATATCACTTTGGAGGGCTCATGATTCCTTAATCCGTTTACGATAGTACTTAAGGCTATGTATGTATACTCACTTAGCCTATACTTTCCATAGCTTGATTCGATATCCCTTATCATTCCGTCATCGCATATATAAAGAGGATGACCACGAAGACCAGCTTCTACTGTTATTAGGGCATTAAAGCCATCGATAGCTATTACTTTTCCACGTATATCCTCAGGTCTTCTGAGTTTCTCCTTGACCATTTCAATTTCATCAGGTGTATGGACGAGCCTATGTAGTCTATTTCGTTCCTCCTTTGTTAAGGAATACCTCTGTGCTACGAAATCAAATGCTAATTCTTTACTATAACCTCTTAAAAGCAGGAATTTTGCATCTACTGCGCTTGCTATTAACTTATAATTCACATCTCTATGCATGTTCTTACAACTTCAGCTGTCCTTTTAACGAGCTCTTCTAAGGAGAGACGTAAGGGACCACCGCCTTGTGCAAATCGCCTATCCCCCCCAGCTCCTCCCCTTATTAACTTAACAATTGATCTAGCCATTGAAACAGCACTAAGCTTCTTAGTTGCTCTCTCACCAAGCCTCACGATAACGTATGCTACATTTTCACTTTCTTTACCTAGAAGGACTACTATGGCACTTTGCTCCTTTGTAGCTATGGTTTCCGCTAGCATTATAGCATCATCTCGTTTCAGATCAGTACTCCTAACTATTACATAATATTCGTTTATCTTCACTGCAGTGGAAAGGAAGTTATTGCTTATAATCTCAAAGTATCTCTTCTTTATGTGCTCAAGCTCACTCCTTATGCTTTTCTCCCTTTCCCTAAGCTTACTTATCGCATCGCACACCTTATCTACTGGACTTCGTAGAAGCTCAGCAGCTTTTCTTAAGAGCTCCTCTTCATATTGGACGTACTTTATAGCGTATTCACCAACTGTGAATTCAAGCCTTATGACGCCATCCTGAATTCTATCCGCCTTTATTAACTTTATAAGTCCTATCTCTCCGGTGGATTCACAGTGGGTGCCACCACATGCCTGAACGTCCCAATTCTCTATTTCTACAACTCGTATCTCTCGCCCAGGAACTATACCACCTTGATATAATACAAACCCATATTTGGATTCCGCTACCTCACGAGGTAGCATTTGTACTCGGACATGACGATTCTCCCTTATGACCTTGTTCGCTAAAAGTTCTATTTTATTTAGTTCATCTCTAGATACCCCCTTGTAATGTGTAATATCTAGGTGGCTTCTCTCAACCCCCTTACTTGCACCAGCCTGCCATACATGAGGACCTAAAACTCTTCGTGCCGCGCCTAAGAGGATGTGTGTTGCAGTATGACTTCTCATAAGTGCTAGTCTTCGCTCAGCGTCAACTCTTCCTACTACTAGACTACCCTCAGGGATCTTTACCTCACGATCTAGTACATGGACTACCACGTTGCCTACCTTCTGCACATCTATAACTCTTACTTTTGTTCCATCCTCAGTCTCGATGACACCTGTATCTGCTGGTTGTCCTCCTCCTTCAGGATAAAAGGCAGTCTTATCGAGAATGAGATATTTACCTTTGATTAATTTAAGTACTTTGGCTTTAAACGTAAAGAGCTTTGGATTTTCATAGTAAAGGAGTATAGTGGGAGGAACATTGCTTATAAGGTCTTCACTAAGTTCTACTTTACTCTTCTTCTCCTTCGGTTTAGTTGATTGATGCCTCTCGGCTAGTCTGGCATAAAAGTCCTCAGGTATCTCTACCTTTACGGAATACTTCTCCGCTATTTCCTTGACGAAGTGAGGATCTAGACCGTGCGAATCATAAAATTCTATTAGATCGTCTATCGCTAGTTTTGCCTCCTTTCCCAGTTTCTTCAATCTCTGTATTCTTCTTAGTACTAAATTCCTTCCTTTCCTTAACGTTTTCTTGTATCGTTTTTCCTCTTCTTCGATCATGTCTAGTATGGTATCGCTTAGCTCACGATATTCTGGAAATTCCCTAATTACTTCACTTAACTCAAGGGAGACTACGTCGGTAAGCGAAAGGTCTGCTTGAAGACGAAGGAGAGAGCGATAAGCACGCCTTATCAATAGTCTAGCTAAATATCCTGCTCCCATATTAGATGGGACCACACCATCTCCAAGCATGAATATTAGCGCCCTGGAGTGATCAGCGAGTATGTAAATGTTCTCCCAGGGACCTATGGTATTTAAAAGCTCATTCTCATTCATTCCTAAAGCCTTGGCTAATATGCTATAATATCTCATGGCACCTAGTTCCTTGGCATCATATCTGCCAGCAACAGCATATATTTTCTTAGCTAGTTCTAAATCAAGGGGTTCTATGCCTAATGTGCTTCTGAGCTTCTCTATGAAGCTCTGAAATACAGCATCATATACCGTAGGCGTACCTTTACATAGCCAGACTATGCGTTCAAGACCGTATCCTGTGTCAACTATTTGGTTTTCCATTTCTTCAAATTTACCATTACGCTCAACGTAATGCATGAAGACCAGAGTTGCTACTTCTAATCCGTCTATATGAACCTCAAAGCATTCGCCAGCATTACCACCACCAGACCACCAATCCTCCTTGAAGAATATCTTCTCCTTTGGAACTTTTAACTCCTCGACGAAGAAGCGAAAAGCTAGTTCAACCGTGCGATCCATCCAATATATAAGCATACCCTTTTTAGGATAGTTAAACGCATGATGAGCCATCATTTCGAATTCCGTGAGGTGACGTCCACTCCTACCAACGTTATCTATGTCGGTTAGCCTAATACATGGTTGAGAAATCGTTAAGGGATTGGCTGGAGGAGGTATTATCCCATTGGTTACCCATGGTTGAAAGTCATATATTGATGCGCCTACTAAGTATACGTCATCACGCCATCTAGCGACTATAGGGTACCTCTTGACTATGGTATGCCCATTACGTTCCATGAACTTTAAGAATTTCTCTCGGATCAAAGTCCTATTAGCCTCACTAAGAACACATGGTGGAGCGCTTATGAAAGTGTAGTCGACGCAGGGCTGCCCTCCACAGTATTCCGCATCGGGATTAAGGGACCAAAAATAACTTCCACAGTGTTTACACTTCTTTCTCACAAACCCTAGATCACGAAATAGTTCAACTTCCAGCTTCGCTCCTCTCTTCATCGCAGATCACTCTTTCTCTTAGCCAAATAGACCAGCGAGACCAGCAGCAATCTCCTCTTCAGCAGCCTCTTCTTTCTTTTCTTCTTTCTTCTCCTCCTTCTCCTCTTTTCTCTCCTCCTCAGCTTGACCAGGAGCAGCAGCTGGCACAGCCATTGTAGGAGCTGCGGGTACGGCCGCCTTTATAGCCTCATCTATGTTCACTTCCTTAAGCGCTGCCACAAGGGCTTTTAACCTAACTTCATCGACGTTAATACCAGCAGCTTCAAGTATCTTCTTTAGATTTTCCTCAGTTATTTCCTTTCCTGCATGATGTAATAATAGGCTTGCATACACGTACTCCATAGACCTCACCTACGGCTCATTAAGTAATATAGGACATATTAAAATTTAACTTAGTCCTTAACCGAATAGGCCAGCTAAACCAGCGGCTATTTCCTCTTCTTCCCCTTTCTCCTCGCCTTTCTCTTCTTTCTTCTCTTCTTCCTTCTTCTCCTCCTCTACCTTCTCTACTTTGGCTACTGCTAAGCCTAATTCAGGGCATTTGGGCGCTATAAGACTACTTACCACATTAGCCTCCGCAATGGCTTTCTGTAGTGCTAATCTAATTCCATCGGGTATAGGCAGTGCCACATTTCCAGCTAGACTTAATGCCTGTAAGTGTGCTCTCTGTATTATTACTTGAATTACCTCTCCTACTGGGTAGCAGGCCTCTATAGCTAGTGCCACAGCATGCCTATGGGCTTCAGTAATGAGTTTGAAGTACTCCTCAGGGTTTACTTTTAACTCCTCCCCAGGTATTATCAATCCATCTACGTATGCAGCCTTTAGTTCAAGCCCTACCTTTATAGGCTCTATGCCTAACTTATTCAATAGTTCGGCTAGATCAGCATTTATTTTCTCTCCTTTCTTTGCAACGACAGTATCCCTTATTATGACTATACTACCCTCTTCTATTCGAACTGGAACCTTAAATTCGCTAAACTTGCTCATTATTGGACCTGGAGGTATACCGGTGTTTCCAGCTGGGACTACTATATCCTCAGGGGCGATATCTCCTGCTCGTGCAGGTCTACTCACTTTATTTTTCTCTAAAACGCGTTGGAGCTCAAAGGGATTCATGTTAGTGAAGATAAAGATATTTTGACCCTTTAGGTAATCTATTAACTTCTCCAAACCGGGCTTCTCATTGCTAACCTCCTTTATTGCTATTTTCATTAATGTATTCTTTGATACTCTCAAGATTGCCTTTCCCCTTAACGCCTTCCTTATTAAATACAGTTGGTAAGAGCCTATGTTTGTAAGATCGGCAACTGCTATTGTATCATGCTTTAATATTAGATCCTTAAGGAGCTGTACCTCCTCTATTTTCCACTTAGGGATCTTTCTCCTCCGAACAGTAGTTATCTTGCTGGATGCCATTTTAAATCACCATTTACCAAGGATCTACCTTAACTGCAGGTCCCATAGTTAATTTAACGTACACCTTTTCTATATTATACGGAATTTTATATTTTTGTGTTAATGCCTCAAATACGGCGTCAGCATTTTCAGCTATTTTCTTACTATCCATGTCCTCTGTGCCTATGCGACACATGACTTGAGGTTGATTCCTTATCCTTATCCTTACTGAGCGCCTTAATCTCTCAATTATCGGCTTCAAATCGGCATTTGGCGGAACTGGTATTGGCATCTTTCCCCTAGGCGCTAGTAATGGACCGAAATACCTACCTATGAGGGGCATCAAGTCTGCCTGAGCTACGAAGAAATCATATGTCTTAGCGAGCTTCCTAATACTTCGCCTACTCGAGCTATATTTAAGAACATCCTCACGTGTTAGAACCATGTCAGCTCCTACTTCCTTTGCCTTTAGAGCAAGATCCCCTTGAGCGATTACGCATATTTTTGCATCCTTTCCAGATCCATGCGGAAGCTCTACAGTCGTATTTATCCTATTCTCTGGCTTCCTTATATCAACATCCCTTAGCTTTATTATCAACTCAACGCTTTGCTTAAATCTCCTAGGCTTAGCTAGCTTTTTTGCCTCCTCCACAGCTTGAGCAAACTTTTCTATGTTTATTATCGGCATGGTATCTACACCTCTTCAGATTCGTATTTCTTAATTATATCATCATATTTACCAGCATCTACTTCTTTCTGAACTTCGCGGGGATCTTTGTTTTCAACTTTAACGCCCATGCTTACACATGTGCCCAATACCTGTTTGACCGCAGCCTTTAATGTTTTCGCCATCATATCAGGCCACTTTATCTTTGCTATCTTAACGACCTGCTCTATTGAGAGATTTCCAATGAATTTTTTGCCAGGCTCTCCTGATCCCTTCTCTGCTTTCAACTCTTTAAGTATAAGCGAGGCGGTAGATGGTCTTCCGACATTTATCTTGAATTCCTTAGTCTCAAGATCTATCGTAACCTCTACAGGTACCTTCATGCCAGCGAATTCCTTTGTTAATTCATTTATCTTATTGACTATAGCAATTATATTGACCCCTAGAGGGCCTAGAGATGGGCCTATTGGAGGGCCTGGAGTAGCCTTACCTCCTTCTACTAGAAACCTAAATGTTTTCTCTTTAGCCATTGTGGAACACCTTCCTCCTTCAAGAGCTACACTACTAATCTAAGCCTTTATTCCTTACCCCTCTGCTTCTCAATAAGTTTTACGTAATCTGCAGATATGGTTATCGGTAATGGATATGGAGTCTCAAGCAGTTCAACTGTGACCTCCTGTCTTGCTCTATCCAGACGTATTATCTTTGCCCTCATTCCTCTTAATGGACCACTTACTATCTCGATAATATCGCCAATGTCAAGTTCCTCTATTATAGGCTTCGGTATTATTAGCCTCTCGAGCTCGTTTAAGCTTACTTTACCGCGAATCCTTCCCTTTACGTGCTTTATACCATATATGACTCTATCAACGTATTGAGGGGCAGGTGCCTCTACGAATACGACACCACGCAACTCTTCTATCACTAAAACTGCCTTTATCGGTATCTTTTGAGCTTTTGCCCTACTTTCTATAAGTAAGGCAACGTTCATCTCCTGACCTACAGTTGTCCTTACGCCATATATATTAGCTACCTTCAAGATCTCCACCATCCAGCTCTTCTACCATATGCATATATCATAATCGAAAGAACTACAATTACTGCCAATAGATATAGCGCCACATTAGACGATAAACGTAATTTTATGGATATCCCTGAGAGGACTGTTCCTAAAAACATTATGAGGAAGCCATAAGCACCAAGTATGCCAGTACCTATTAAAGTGATTCTTAGTATCTGCCATACCTCAGTATTGGTTGGCTTCCTTGAGAGACGGAATAGCCTTTCTGAGGATTTAAGGAAATCCTTAAGCCCCATTTTCGTTCCCCTGTCTACAGATCTTAGGGCAAATTTAGCTAGTATGACGCTCTAGTAACTATCCTATATAGGCTTTTATTTTAACCTTCCCTATCCTGAGTACTAAGCTACTTATGGGTTTAAAGCCCTATTATTTTCTTTACGAAATCCTCAGGATTAAACTTCATTAAGTCATCATATTCCTGACCTGTGCCGAGGTAGATAATAGGTCTGCCCGTCGTCTTTGCTATCGATATAGCTGCACCTCCTTTCACATCAGCATCAACTTTTGTTAATACTACAGCGTCAATGCCTATCTCCTTATCAAACGTGGAAATTTGCTCTACTACATCATTTCCCATGAGAGCATCTCCTACAAATATTTTTAAATCAGGCTTTACTACACGTGCTATCTTCTTAAGCTCCTCCATCAGGTTTCTATCAGTTTGTAATCTGCCAGCGGTATCAATTAGCACTACATCATAGTTATGATTTTCTGCAAACCTTACAGCATCATAAGCTACGGCAGCAGGATCCGCACCATACTTATGCTTTATCATTCTAACAGAAAGGCGTCGAGCATGTTCTGCCAACTGTTCCTCAGCACCAGCTCTAAATGTATCGCTACAGGCTAGGACTACCTTAAATCCTTCTCTCTTAAGGAGGAAGGCTATTTTGGCTAAAGTCGTGGTTTTCCCATGACCATTAGGGCCTAAGAACAATATCACGAAAGGAGCTTTGTCTCGTTCTCTTTTCTCCTTAATTAGGGTTACTAAGTCAGGAGTCTCCCTAGGGAATAGGGATATGAGGACATTATACATAGTTTCCCTTATGGTATTACGTATGAGATTTTTATCCTTGGGAACTCTCTTACCTCTAAGGCTGTTACTTAATTCATGGATTATATGCTCAGCAACTTCAACTGCAACATCACTTTCAACTAATTTAAAGAAGAGTTCATCCAAATACTCATTAAGCGTCTTTTCATTTAATTCGACTGTAGTTAATTTATCTATAAGGCCTTTAACAGCGTTCCTTAACTTATTGAACATTTTGACTCCCTTGACCACCTAAATACCTTTGAAGTAAGGGAGTTATTTCTGATAGACGTTTACTGACATTTGCACCATCTCTTTGTAGCTTCTTAAGAGTTTCGTCAACCTCCTGAATGCGCTTATTTATGTACTCCTCGGCCTTATTTATATCACATTCCATAAGATATCTATGTCCTATTTCCACGAGTACACTTTCGACGTTATGAAGCGTTACATACAAATGTACTCCTGTTCCAATTGGTACTAAGGCCTCAGTATCCTTGCGAGTACTCTTGATAGCCTCTAGAGTCTCCTTAGTTTTGATTAGTTCAGCTCTATTGGCATTTAATAATCTTATTTGCTGTGTTATCGTATCGAGTAGTTGCCTCAGGTATTGATACTCTAAAACTAATCTTTGGATTTCTCGCTGATCTATAGTAGGCGCTTTCTCACTCATGATATCAGCCTCAGTAATTGGATTAATTCAGGCTTAGTTACTTCCTCTGGACTTATCTCCTCTATTTTCTCTATCTTTATATGGGCTCTCTTAAGCTTATGCCTACTACCTAGATTTGAGTACACTTTCTCTAATGCGTGCTCCTTCCGTAAGGCCCTTACCTCAAGTGAGAACTTCTGCCAGGAATCTCCGATTAACATCTTTCCCCTAATTCGGAATATCTTTACCTCACTCATTTAGCTCACCCCTAATATCCTCCCTATATGCATTAATTCAGGACCAGTACTATCATCGCCCACTAGAGCTCCTTTATTGTTTGTTAATATCCCCGTCCTTAAAAAGGGTACCCCCTTATTTACTGTACCTACATCGGCCTTAGAAACCTTGAAAAATTCCATTAGTTCCTCGACTTTAGATTCAGATGCTGATGGGTGTAGTAGTAAACCTTGATTGTTAACTACTCCCGCAGAACCGACGACACCTACGTCATCAGATATTCTACCTTTCATCACTTCAACGTCTAATATATCCTCGATTACCTTAACTACGGAATCCTCAAGTCTGTCATATACTAATGCAGAATGATCATTTACTAAAATTAAGTTCCCTAAGGCAGTATATCTAGTATCCCTTATGACCTCTACATTGAGTAAATCCTTAAGCTCTTTTGTTAGGAGGTCAAGTTCACGGTCTAGAATTATCTTAGGCAAGACGATGCCGTTGTTGTTAATAGCGGCTAGAATTCCCAATATCGAGAGACCACCAATAGTACACCTAATAACACGCTCCACTTCAAGTATCTCCAGAACTAAGTTTTCAAACTTCTTTGGAGCGCTTTCTGGAAGGATAGCTATTTTATCATTTACAAGAGCATACACGCCGACGTTTGGAGTCCCAAATATAGATGCCGTAGTTAGAACCACGATTAGTCACCATAAAGACTTAGGGTCTCTCCAATAGCTCAACAACAGCAGTGTTATCCTCATATTTCTTTACTCTTACTGCTACGCGTCTAGGTGGTTTCTCTCTTCCTCTTCTCCATACGTACTCGTTTACCTCAGGCGAGATCTTAATTACCTCGGCCTTAACATGCCTTTTTATGAATTCTCTAATGAGCCTAATAGCCCTACTTGCCCTTTTAGTTCTAGGAACGGAGTATACCTTTCTTAATGGTATTACATACTCCCTTTCGAGAATGACTTTTCCTTCTTCTGAGGACATATAACATCCCCCTTTATGCCTTTAATCTCTTCCTTCTCCAATGCCTTAATTTAGGATGAGTTCTAAACTTTCCCATAGTCTTCACTATAACCCATATTGGCGGTCTTCTATTTTGTTTAAGGGCGTGAGCTAGGCGTAGCTTTTTCCCTAAGGGCTTCCCCTTAGCCATATTCATAACCTCCTTATTCTTATATCGCGTCTGCTTTGTTTATCTATCATGATTAATATCTGCTTTAACTGCTCATCAGTTATTGGAATGGATATCCTTCCACTTTGAGCTAATCGGATTAACTCATTCTCGAGTTGAGTTGCCATCTCGGGTCTTACTATCTTTAGATTGGAAAGTCTACTCCTAGCCTCAGGAGTAAGTATCCTCCTAAGTATTGCTTCCTTTCTTGCCTCTAATTCCCTTAGTAGCTCACGTCTCCTAGCTTCCTCTAGAAGTCTACGTTGATACTCAAGTAACTTCCTCCTTCTTAACTCCTCAAGCTCCTCATCAGATATTTCAAACTCATCTGCAGACATGACAATCCCTCCTAAGGTACCGCGTATTTCTTCAGATCAGGAATCTCCTTGACTAGCTCTCTAAAGACTCTAGTAGCGATGCTATCTAATAAACTTCTTCCCTCAGGGGTTAGCGCTCTTCCTTTAATGATTCCATTGTTATCCTTAACTTTATATACTAGACCCGCCTTCTCTAATTGCTGTAATATCTTCCTTATTATAGCGCCACCGCCCTTCTTGAATACCTCAGGCTTAACCCTACCTCTCACTCTTCCTCCATATGCTGTTCTAAGCCTCTCCACTCCTACGGGACCGTGTAGGTATAGCTTCCTTAATATAGATGCTGCCCTAATGTACCACCAGTCAGGATTGTCTGGAGGCCTAAGCCTAGCTGGTCCAGCGGTCTTTACGAACATAGCCCAAGGTGGTGGACGCACTTCGGGAACATTCTTCTTTAGGTACTCAGCTAACGCAGATATTAGCCTATCTGGAGGTACATCATATACTGTGACCAATAGTGTCCACCTTCCCCTTAATACATTAGCTAGTCTAATTAATTCTTTACTCTTAACCTATATTAGGAGTGCTTAGTTCGGTACGTATTGGAATACATTAACAAAGCCTATTTAAATGTGACCGCCTAGTCGAGGATTGCGTATAGGTTAAGTTGTACGTTATGATGAGACCCACGCTATATCTTACACCTTGTATATTACGAATGTATAACCCCTTACGCCAGCTAAGCGCGCATTGCACTTCTCAGCTACTCTCTTTGCTATTTCTCGTCTATCCATGTTTAACACCTTGATGCAACTTGGTAATATCCTAACCTTTATTACCCTTCTTTTCTTTAGCTGTCTCTTTATCTCGGCTATTAGTTCCTCTGTAATGCCTTTCTTACCTATGTGCACTTGAGCAGGCTCATGCCATGTCCTCTTAATTAATATAATCAGGGTATTTGACCCATATTTGTCTTCCCTACTAGTATTCCTATTCCGTATCCCTCGCATGTTAACCACTAAAGTAACCTCTTTCATAATACAGAGGAGTTATAGTTAAAGTTGCCCTTCATTAATTATTGATCTTGACAGGTTAACATTTATTTAAGTCCTTGCTTTAATATTGCATTAAACCGGAGGAAGTGATCGTCATATGGAATTCTGTCCGCGGTGCGGTAAGCTCATGACTCCTGTAAGGAAAGAGGGAAAGGTAGTCCTCAAGTGCATTAACTGTGGATATGAGGAAGAGCCTAGAAGTGAGAAGAAGCTTGTAATCAAACATGAAGTGCAACACAGCCCTCAAGAGAGAACGGTAGTTATTGAGGAGAGGAAAATAGATCTCTCCGCAACAGTTAAGGCTAAGTGTCCGAGGTGTGGCTATAACAGGGCCTACTTCTGGATGGTTCAAACTAGAGCGGCTGATGAGCCATCAACTAGGTTCTTCAAGTGTGCTAGATGCGGGTATGTGTGGCGTGAGTATGATTAGTTGCTTATGCGATATGTTTAATAAATTTGACCTCTAATAGCCTATTGGAGCGAGAATATGGGTCTTAGATTGGTCTTCAGTGATGCAAAAACATGGAAGTATTTAGTTGATACGCTTTCTAGATTAATAGATGAAGCAGCGTTCATAGCGAAGCCACAAGGACTCACATTGCGCGCATTAGATCCATCGAGAATAGCTATGGTGGATCTCGAGATTCCAGCAGAGGCATTTGAGGAGTATGAATGTACAGAGGAGGAGGTCAGAATAGGAGTTAACTTTGATGAATTAAAGAAGATAATGAAGAGGGGAAGAGCTAAAGATAAATTTGAACTAGAGGTGGGGGAGGATAAGAAATTAAACGTGAGGTTTAAGGGACATGCAATTAGGACATTCGTGCTTCCACTACTAGATTTAGGAACTCAGCAGCTTCCAACGCCTAAGATACCTATAACAGCACATGTTAAAGTTCTAAGCGATGCCGTGACTGATGCACTTAAAGATGCCGCAATAGTAAGTGATTACGTGAGGTTTGAAGCGAATGAAGAGAGGTTTGTAATAAAAGCTTCAAGCGATAGAGGTAATGTAGAGGTTGATTTCACACAGGAGTTAGGAAGTCTAATAGAGCTTGACGTAAAGGAGCCTGCAATAGCGTCGTATAGCTTAGACTATCTGACGGATATGAGTAAGACATCTGCCATATCAGACATAGTCACAATAGAATATGCAAGCAACAAACCTTTGATAATGACGTATGATTTACCAGGAGGAGGAAGGCTTACATTCTACTTAGCACCAAGAATGGAGTAATCTCCTAAGAACGTCGGAAGAAAATAAACGTTAATATTAAGTATAGCTCGCTCAGAACGTAGTTTGGGTTCTCTAATGATCACGCTTGAAGATCTTGCAAAATATCCCTTTTGTCCCTAAAGCTCAGGAGTATATTGCAGAAAAGGGATTTACATTAGAGGATATAGGTAAGGAGTACTTCAAACC
>QMSL01000022.1 GCA_003649665.1 Thermoprotei archaeon
ACATTAAAGGAGATTAAACATTCCATATCTGACGTAAGTCCTCCTACTGATGTCCTAAAAAAGATATCTGAGATAATAATGGATCATGACGGTGTGGTAGGATATCACAGCCTTAGGGCTCGCCAACTCTTCGATAGAATCTTCGCTGACGTACACGTAATAGTAAATAAAGGCCTATCTATTAGCGAGGCTCATAGCATTGCTACAAGTATTGAGGAGAAACTCAAAAAAGCCTTTAATAATAAAATAGACATAGTTATACACGTAGAGCCTGAGGGTGAAGCTAATCATCATGAATAATGATTATAACTTATCGTTGCTAAACTCCTTATATCTTCAGTATCCTTCTGATGTTCTCTCCAAGTATCATCCTCTTCTCCTTATCGCTTATGTCTAAGATCTCTATCTTTCTACGCTCAACCGCTGGATGAAATTCAGGCGCGTCTGAACCAAAGAGTATCTTTTCTGCACCTGCCTCTTCAATTGCACGTACTAAATTCCTATGTAATGACGATCCCACAGAAGTATCTAGATATACGTTATCATATCTTGATGCTAAATAGATCGCTTGCAATTGGTGGTAATAGTTGAAGATATAGCTCCCGAGATGCGCTATGATTATTGTAACATCCGGATATGCTCTTATAAGAGGAACTAATTGGAATGGACCCTTACTATCGTCTGTGTGGATTATTAGTGGAAGTCCATGGTCAAGGAGGATATTCATTATTTCCCTAGTTGGAAATCCCTCTGTAGCGTGTAGCTTTAGGCCTTTAACACCATACTGCTCTACTGCCTCAAGTAAGTGTTCATGAGCTTCTGGATGTGAGGCTGCAACCTTAGCAAATGGTATTATTTTATCGGGATAACGTGTTGCTGCATTAGCCACCTCTTTATTAGCCTCCGGATATTTATCGGGAGGGTAATGTACCGGAAAGACAACAACCTTATCAACTCCTGCTTTCTCCTCAAGCTTAAGTATTCTTTCAACACTAGCGTCAATAACCCACCAGTACTCAAGGATAATAGCCTTGCCGATATGCGCATGACAATCTATTATCATTATGCATCCCCATGTAATAATTACATGGAATTCATAACTTAATGCTTCCTCATAACTTGAACCATCATCTGCTTAGCTTTATTAGTCTCTCCTCTCTTAAGATGGTTAAAGCCATGATTATAGTTAGCATTAGGGCCACAGCTATCGCTATGTCCCTCTTATATGCTCCAGTAGTCATCTTTAGCCTTCCCGTAAATGTACATGAGATGCGTATACGCGTCTCAGATTCTGTTCTTATCACTAATAGCACCATTTCTTCCCCTCTACTAACCCAATGATTAATGACAGTTGAATTATCGAAATGTACTGTTCTCTCTCCTCCGGGCAGGAATGGATCATAATCCATACGATCCCTATTTGTCGTAAATCTATATATTGTCAAATGACCCGATCCTCCATACAATCTAAACGTTAACATACCTCCAGAGATCGATGGGATTTCTATTAGTAGGCATGCCTGATATAGCGGCTCCTTTGTGACAACTTCCGTTTCATTAGGCGGCTTAATAACTCTTACCGCCAGAATAACTCCTTCTCCCACCTCTGCTGAGGTGGCTTCTTCATTTGCTACAATCACTAATATGTCCTTCTTCCTATCCGTTCCTAAAATGACTAATTCCGGCTTACCAGGACCGTTTGCTGACACAGCTATGCGCTTCCCATCAAGGTCAAATAAATATAGGTTTAAGTCACAGCGGGAGCCTACATATCGTCCATAAAGTAGGAATGCGTATTCACCAGCTTCTAGTCTAAATATTGCAGCAACCGAGGAACCCTTAGGTATCAGGCCTGTTGAATACGGAATCCCGGGATAATGTATGTTCTGGTATGCTGTAAACATTCCCCCATACCATGCCTTTGAATGCGCTCGAAGACCTCTAGTCAACGTCGGTATGAGTTTGAGAGCTATTAAGCCTGCTTGTAAATCATCTTCCGTGAGTACGCTTACATTGAAGGTTATTATCTTACCAACTGTGAAGTTTATGGGTAATACTGGTACATCTACTTCTAATGTCACTAGCGTTTGTCCTCCTTCCTCCAGATATACCGCTCCTATCTCCACACCATCCTTAATGAACCTGTAATTCATGGAATTGGGTAATCCATCTACCCTTAGCGTATAAATGCCCGCCTTACCTTTATTTACAAGCCAAAGTGGGTATTCTGCCTTAGATCCTAAATCAACTCTCTTCTCAGGAAACAGACATCTAATCTCCACAGAGGCTCTCCTATACATGATAACACTAACATTCTCCTCTTCAAGATAACCATCCGGATATTCTATGCTAACAGTTAAGGTATTTAGGTTCGTACTAACTTTAAACTCAACCTCAACCTCGCTACTGGCTGGAATTAAAGGTACTGTTATTCGGTAAGGAATGCCGACTAACACTCCAGCATATTTTAACGAGACGGTCAAGTTCTCTAGGTCAAACAAGTTCTCATTCCTGATCTTAACTCTTACTATATCTCCTATTCTCACTACGGAAACGATTGATACTCTATGAATGGTCTTAGGCAACCTTATTCCATACTCGTCTATCCATCCATCATTATATGTAATCCTGAGAACCACATATTCATAGGCTCTAGTTAAGGTGAATGTGACGTTTACTACTTCGTTTACATCTATATAACTTAACCTATGGATTAGTGGCATTCCAACTATGTTATTATCAGCTATCATGCTAAGTGAGACGTTGCATAGAGGAACTGGACCTACATTCCTTAATCTAATGATGATGTCCTTTCCCTTTACGTGAACCCCTACGACTTCAAGTTTGCTTATTTTAGTCACTCGAAAGCTTAAGGTGAATGTATCCGTAAACATCATTGTGGCATAAACGTCATAGTATGTGACCTGCATAAGCAATATAGCGATCATACCGTAGGTACTTCGGCTAACTGCAATCTTGACATGAAAGCTTACCTCCTGATTAGGTTCAATTTTCCTAAAGACTATAGGAGGACTTAATATAGCTATGCCTGAAGTCGATGGAGATAACCTTATGCTTAAGAACGTAGCCGTACCAGGTCCTTCGTTTCTAAGCGTAATCTTTATATCGTTTATGGCACCGGCTACTAACTCCGTGGTATCTAGTGAGTATGTAAATCTAACTGGTGATTGTGAGGTAATTAACAAAGTTAATATTAATGAAGTGAAGAGAAGACTACTCACTTTACTTCACCTCCCGCCTATATACGATCATTATGGAAAGCACTAGTAGAAGGCAGTTTAACGAATATATTGCTAGAAGCGATATCCATAGATCTCCTTCATAAAGTCGTCCACCTGGAGAAAGAACAAAACCACACTCTTCCAAGAAAAGTCCAAGGTGATACGATAATGTGTACTTAGCTGGATTCTCAAGCCAGGAGAGACCTGGCACTATGAGCTGATAAAGCGTCAGGAACGTAAATGCCGTAAGCGCTGCATAGAGTGGCTTTGAGAAAGATGATGAGAGAAGCATTGTAAAGGATCCATACGTTATAAGCCCTAATAATACAGCGCCCTCTCCTATCATCACGTCATGGGAAATCAAGGATGATAATGCATTCCATCCCCCTCTATATGCTATGGAAATTATTAATGCTAGCAAAAATAATGCGGGCAAACTTATTACTATCATACACAGGACAAAGGCCATCCACTTCCCTAATACTATACTCGACTTCCTAATGGGCTTCGTTATTAATAGCTTAAAGGTTCCTTCATCGAACTCCCCTGCAATAAGCTCACTTGCAATCAATATGGCGAGCAATTGCGCTGGAAGTCCCGTCCAGAAGTCAAGTATAAATTCACCAGCCTGACGCCAAAACTCCTCAAGACATACCTTAACCCCACCAAGGGCAGGACTTATCTCGCTTAAGCTCAGGAGATAGATAATATCCGGAAGTATCATTATCGCTAACATGAGCTTAAATTTCTTCGAGGAAACTATCCTCCTAAACTCCATCTCAATTATTGTTAAAATCTTAATTCTACTCATCCATCTCACTAACTTATTTAACGCATTCCTACTAATAGCCCTCATTGGAACACCCCCAATTTCCTAAGGAATAATTTTTCAAGAGGATCCCCTATGGGCTTAAACTCATAGAGAGCAAGCCTTTCCTCGACAAGTAATTCAGGTAGTTCAATCCATAGATTGTGTGCATTATTGATATCGACTTTCAGACGGACTCCATCCTTACCTTCAGATACCACCTCTAAAACATAGTCCCTTTCGCGTAATCTATCAATAAGCCTCTTAGGATCGGATACTCTGACTATGTATTCATCTTCCTCTTGTGCGACAAGATCCGTAATATGACCTTGAGCTATTAAGGAACCATTATTTATGATACCAACATAATCGCTTACTCTACTAACCTCAGGTATGACATGAGACGATATGAACGTAGTAACTCCCTTCTTAGAAGCCAACCACCTTATTTTACTAAGTATCTCAAATCGAGCGACAGGATCGAGATTAGAAGTTGGCTCATCAAGTATTAACAATTCGGGATCTCCAATAAGAGCTTGCGCAAATCCTAATCTCTGTCTCTCACCAGCTGATAACGTCTCTACCTTCTTCATGGCCAATCTCCCTAACCCAACGAACCCTAATAATTCTCTAGCCTTCTCTCTAGCCTCTCCCCTACTAAGTCCTTCAAGCCTACCCATATATTCCAAGAATTCCTCTACCCTCATGTTCCGATAAGCAACGGGCTTTTCAGGTAAATAACCCACCCTTTCCATGATCTTAGTCCTATGCCTAAATACATCAAGTCCAAAAATCCTTACCTTCCCATAAGTTGGCCTAAGGCAGCCTACTAGCATGCCTATAGTCGTGCTCTTACCAGCACCATTAGGCCCGAGAAAGCCATATACGACTCCTCTTGGAACTCTTAAGTTAACTCTGTAAACTGCACATCGCTCGCCGTAGAACTTAGTTAGGTTTTCTGTCTCAATGACATTCTCAGTCATATTTAGCACCTAAGTTCCATATTCACTAATTTACCAATTAGTACATATTTATACTCCTCAGTCCTTGATGGTTTTTGAGTTAATGGCCAGAATAATTGCCTAGAAGTCATTTCGCAATATCTCATCCTTGATGGGATGAAGATCAGGAATTAAAAATCATAAAACGTATGTTAAAGAAAATTGAAGATACATGTACTACTTTCCTTCCTCTATTTCCTCTGGTTCTCCTCCCTTCCACTTCTTAGCTGCTATTCCGTATAGCGCCACACATATCACTATTGGTATGACTATGTATCGAATGCCTGCCCTCGTTGCCTCCGTTGAGTAAGCACTTCTAGCATACTTATAGGCGTTGGTTGCATATCCCTCTGCCTTATCTAGATCGCCGGAGCAAATGGCATCTAGTAGCTTTGAGAGCATCTCCTTTGCCTTCTTCAGATCTTCCTTAGCTTTGGCGCTTTTCGCTATCTTCTCTACCTTCAGTATGTAGTCGTTAGCTCTCTTTCCTTCATTTAATATCTTGATGAATCTCTCACTAAAGCTGGGTCCATTGTTATGTGGGAATACTATCCATGTGAAGTTATGTGAATCCCCTGCCGATATTGGAATTAGGTTTAATCCTGTCCAATCGGGAGCTACCCAGCTACAGAGATAGAAGTAATCGCTTCCCCATGCACGTGCATCGGATACCTCAAGATACTTTATCTCAGGTGGATCCACATATACTATAATTACGTTAATCTTTCCTTCAGGAGGCATGACTAAGTATCCTGAGTCAAGCGTACCGCTTGATATCACGAAGCCCTCTTGTTCAGCTTCTGGATTATACTCTGGAGGTAGTTCCTCTACCTTGAATGATATATCTCCCTGCCTATATGCAAATACCTTTCCGCTCTTATAGAATTGGCATGGGAATGTAATTAATATGGCGCCTCCTGCGAAATCCGAATCCTTGTATGCCTCAACTACGGTAGATATTACTACAGCTCCTGACTTGTAGATTTTATGAACTGTAGTGTACTTATAGAATAGATTCTTATTAGGGTTTTCAACTCGACTATAAGTTTTTATCATTAAGCCCCAATCATACATCTTTACCTCAGGGTCTTTAATCACTTCAGCTCGTGTAGTCGGATGTGCACTCCAGTCTCTATCCCAGATGTTTATTGCGACTCCCTCTCCTAAAGTTCCTAGTACTGGATAGCCCATAAAGTAATATGCATTAATTCCCCCACCCTTAGAAATGTGTATCTCAAACGTTGCTCCAGTCACTACTATCTCCGTATCCGTTATTTCATAAGTCAGCTCTTGGGCCTTTGTTAAGTTACAGGTATTAATTATTGCTAAGAGTAGAACTAGAACTAATATCGTGGGAACAATGCGCCTTATTTCATTCATATCCCATTCTACCTCTAGTTAATTTTAAAATGATTATAATAAATAAGCTTTTATCTTAACGATAAACATTTTGGCGAAGTAAAGTAGCAATAAAATGTAAAAATTTTTGAACATTTTTATGCCGCTAAATACTTCGGTAACGCTGCTATGCCTCCTATGAACCAGCAAAGTGCTGTACCTGCACTTATTCCTGCGACTAATGGTACTAATATCCCATCGTGAGCCCTCATACCGCCGAACTTTATCACTAAATATTTTATTAGCCATGCAACAAACCATACCATTGGTATGGTCTCGTTATTATGTAAGCCTACATAGACGCCTACTGGATCAAATGGCCACCAGATGAAGCGTACTCTTAAGTAAGACAGTACGCCAATTATTACAGCACCAATTAATGCATTTGGCCACCATGGCTTCATAGCAGGCCATGTCTGCCATGTGGCTGGATCTATCAGCCAGTTTGCGTCTGGCTCTAATATTCCTCGTACCGAGCTAGCCATGCCCACCTTATAATAGACCTTTAGCGCTACTGGGTATGATAGGAGAGAGGCTGCTAAGAACGCTATGAAGAGCGCCCAGAACATATCCCTAGGCTTAACGCCTACATCCTTCGCTACCCTATACCACATGGCGAATGAAGGCGCATTGTAGTTAAGCCAACCAGTAGGCCATCCGCAAGTGAATATTGTATTCGCATACTCAGGAGTTACTTGTTCAGTAGTGGTTACGTTTGGGAAGAGGTACATCGTGAGACTTGGTAAGTACATCCAATCAACAGGTCCTATACTGAAGCTTAAGCCGTATATCCTGGCTCCACTCATATTGCCTAAGAAGTAAGTTAATATTGCCAACGCTGCGCCTGCTAATGGAAGTCCTGCAGCATAGAGCCAGAACATGAGTACCATAGCGCTTACTAAGAACAAGCCCCATGAAACCCTGTATGGTAATGCTTCATTCTCCCACTCTTCTCTTGTTGGTCCCTTTATGGCTGCCCGTATTGTATCTATCATGTATCTCCAATTCAGTATTAGCCAGAATATTATTATTGAGACGCCCATGCCCCAGTATACAGCATATATCTTAAATGGTGGCATGCTTCCCAACATATCACGTCGGCGATATATTATCGTTACATTAAGTATTCCTGAATAGTATCCCCTTAAGTATGCTACTTGATAAGCTACAATGAGAATTATTCCAGTAATCCATGCGGTCAACAATATGTCCAGAGGTAACAGCATTGATGATGTATATTCCACTATGTTTGTTGGTATTGCTAGTAATGCTACTATTCTGTCTCCTATTCCTGGGACTAGCGTAGCATCAATTGCTCCGAACCACCATGATATATAAGGTGGTGAGCTCCATCCGTATATGTCTGGGAACCATGGTACTAAGAATCTTAACACTGGGGGCCACATGTAGAAGAAGCCAAGCAGTAATCCTCCTAAGAACATCACGAACCTCCTACCAGGCCTTAATCCCTTAGCTCTTCTCTCTGGTGCTGCTGCAATAATCGGTATGCTCCACAGGTAACTTGCTGGATATGGTAAGAGCTCAATATCGATCCAACGCCTTCTGACAATCGTTATGAAGCTTATGTTGAATAAGAACCATAGGAACGTATAGATCATCCACCATGCAAGTGAAGGCATCCAAACCATCCATGGAACGTCTGCTAAACGTCCTCTAAGTAACTGCTGTATATATTGTAACTCAGGACCCCAAATCCAATCAATACATTCATTATAGGGCGAAGGTGCAGTTCTAGCTGAGTATATATTATCGAAAATCCATAAGCTCATGTCCATGTAGACAGCAGTTGAAGCGGCTGCGCTTATAAGGGCTATATGCTTACTTGTAGCAACTCTGGGCATGAGGTTTCCAACAAGTATTGCAAGTAACATTAATGCAGCCGGAATATTACGCGAAATAGCATGCGATTCATTAGCCCAGCGTGGTGTATAGATACAGAATATAGGTGAAGCAACTGCACAAGCAACTGCTACTATCACTAGGACTATGAGGAACCTCCGGGTTAATACAGAAGGTCTCTTTACCTCAACATTGCTCATAACAAACCCTCGAATCTATTTATCCTTTTTTAAAGTATTTAACGGTTAACATTTTAGAATTAATGGTTAGCCTTATGCAGTGATAAAGTATTTAACAACTCTTTTAAAGAGTACTATATGGGGTCTAAATGATAAAAACGAGATGCATATCGTTACTTCTATTATCTGTTCTCATAGCAATGCTATTAACACCTAGTATTCCCACTCGTTCTCAAAAACCACAATGGGAAGTCTCAGCTGAGGGTGTTAGAGTTACTGTAGGAAATATAGAGATCTACATAGGTGCTACGACAGGAATTTCTGACATATTTATAAGTGGCGTAGAGGTAATAAGTGGCTTAGGTATATGGGTCTTCGCACCAGGATGGGAATACATTGGTGCTACTCCTTGGGAAGGTGAAGTCCTTGAACCACCAACAGTCGATGAATTGCCGGATGGAATTCTAGTAAAAACCCATGCAAGGTTCTCACCCGATACGAACACGTACCTTGAATTCAGAGGCGTCTATAAGATATATAATACAGGTATGATAATTGCTAATACTACTGTAACCGCGTATGATGACACCGAAGTTCAGGCGGTATACTTCATAATATACTTCCCCATTGATACGTTAAAAGGCCAGACTATCTATATGGTCTACGGTGGAACAAGCGGTATAACATTCCCAGAGGAGTTTAGTGGATGGTCCATAGCCTCAGGTACTTATTCAGCTGCATACATTTCGCTTCCGCAGGGGGATATAGTCTTCGTAGCACTAGAGCCAACTGCATTAGGCTATGAATTAACTGATGGTAGAGATTGGGGAGGTAATGTATACGAGATAATAACAACGTTAAGAAGCGCTGGCATGATAGCTAAAGGGACTACGATGAAAGTATCATTAATGTTATACCCACATACTAGAGGTCCTGAGTTTACTAAGCTTATAGTTGAGACCTTCGGTAGTCTAGGTGCTGCTAAGAGCACTGTTGAAACATTGAAGAAGAGTAAACCAAGAACTCCTGGTGGCGCTAAACTATTAGCCGAATGTGAGAAGGAGGTTAAGTTGGCATATGATGCTTATAGTAAGGGCGATATAGAGTCAACTCGAGCACATGCTCTTAAGGCATTAGAGTTAGCACAGAAAATAAAGGTCGTAGAGAGAAGGCAGAGGATATTATTCTTCATGGTTATACCAGGGATCATAGGCATAGTAATAATGTTCTTACTAGCATGGAGTGCGTCTCAGAAGGTGAGAAAAGAAGTAGCATCATAATTTTTAGCTCTGCTTAAACTTTCTTTTTCTGTAATCCCAGGTGATTAACGTTAATGCTACTATTGCTATTAACACTGCCGCTATGCCCGATAGGTTCTTCCTTAATTTATCTACGATAATCCCTATCTCTATGTTATTGGTTTTACCTTGCTCTTCTTGTTGTTTAATTATAGCTATTTCCTCCTTTTGACTTGGCTTTCCAGTTTTCTCAAGTAAGAGAACCATGCCTTCCTCTGGTCCGAGGGTTATGTTAAGTTTGCCGTTGCTTACTTCATATATCTCACCGTTTATCCTCTTGAGTTGTAGCCAATTATCAGGAACGTTGATCACTATGCTGTATTTTCTCTTGAAGGGATTCACTGCTACTAGGCCCTTCTCGTATAGCCTGTAATAGATATAGCCCTCTACTTTATATTCGCCTAATGGATTTCCTAAGTCAAGGTTAAGTACACTAGCGTTTAGTATGCTATCTATTATTGGTTTAGATACCCAATAGTAGAAATCGAAGAGCCTTACTGTAGCATAACTGAATTCGTATATATCATCGCTTTCGCCATAGCTTAAGGCAATTACAATCTTACCTTTTTTAGCGTATTCTTGGGCGATAAGCGATACCCTTATTATATCCATCCATCGTCTACAGCAATACTTTGGTTTCGTAATTGACTCTATATCGCTCGTAACCACGTATGTGGTTGGATGAGCTTCAAGCATTACTCCATCCATGTATTTCATTAATAATGAAGATGGAGGGCTCCAGCCCGCATTATATATTAGTGGCGCTCCTGTCTCATTTTTTAGCCTTATTATGAACTGGATTAATGCATCTGTCCACTTACCGTACTTTGTCTCATTATAAACAGGAGTGTCATATTGCGGACCTCCTATTTGGTTTATATCAAGATGAACATCATCTAGGAAGATGCCAGTGAACCCCTTTTTCAGATATTCCTTAGCTCTATTGATAAGGTAATCCTGGAAACTCTTTACCGCTATATTGCACATGAATGAAAGTCCGTACCAATACTTAGCGACCTTTCCATCTTTCGTATATAGTAACCATTCCGGATGATTCTTTTTAACCCAGTCTAACTTGTCAATCCACAACCCGAGCACATTTAGGTATACATAAACTTGAATTCCTCTCTCCTTCCGCTCCTCTGGTATTTCAAAGTATGGTTCAGCAATGACAATAGTATAGTTCCTCTCAAGAACTACCTTAGTTACATAATCATTTGTCCATCCGTAATATACGACGGCGTAGCGTCTGCCAACGGGGATCTCCTTATTTTCTAATGAATTGGTGATTCCCGTTGAGAAGACTAATGACGTAATAAGCAATCCAATTATTACATAGAGCGATATGCTCTTCATCATGTTATTAGTTCGTAAGAACGTGATTATAAACGTTCTTCCGATTATTTACCGAAGGACGTATTGATTCTTAGACTACTAACAATAGGTACGTTATCTCATGATTTAATCTTCAGCCACGTATGTACGTGAAGAATAATAGGACTTTAAGGAATTAATAGTAAATGGTGATACCGCTTGATTATGGGTCGCTTTAAGTACATAATGCTCATTCTCCTAATTGGGGCATTAATTGGATTAATGGCTATATATTTCGTAGAGATGCATAAGAGGAGTATATCTAAGGGATCAGGGGTACAAAACATGAGTATGAAGGAGGAGACAAAAGTCGAGGTAACTCACGCGGTAATAAAGGTGATCATTCATGATGAGAATCCCTATCACGTATTTGAGCCTGGGAATCGATTTAAAGTCGAGGTAACTCTCCAGTTAATATCTGGAGATCCTCCTAGCGAAATATATTGCCAATGGAAGGATTTCATGGGTAAGCCATTATCTGATCTCATTCCTTTAGAACTTAATAAGACCAATATCATATGGTCTCCCAAGAACGTTACAATTGGGTATTATGGCTTGGTGTTCCTTCCAAGCTACGTTAAATTCTTACCCAATAGGGAGATAGGATTCGCTGTTCTACCTAAGAGGAAGATATCTCCTCCTGATCCACAATCACCATTCGGAATAGTACATATGGAAGTAGAAGATCCGTACATCGATGCTACGTGGATTAAGACGTTAACTGATTATCAGTTCTCAACGCCATCCAATTGGCGTAAGCTCATGGATTATCGTCGCAAATATGGCAGGATTGAGATACCCTTAATCATAGGAGAGCCTTGGGAATGCGACAATACAAAGCCCATCTCTAAGGAACAACTCCAAAGGCTTCACGATTACCTATTTAAGCTATTTAGTGCTGATCCTAATGTGCCAGTATGGGAACTAGGTCTTGAGGAGAACCTAAAACTAAGAGCTCACAGGGATGGCTGGAAGTACTTCTGGCATAATCTGAAAGAGAAGCTTAAGGTTGCTCAGGAGGCTAAGAATAAGGTAAACCCTAATATAAAGATAGCGTATCAGATTGCGGAGCTCGATTATAGAGCTCTTAAGGAATTCTTCGAAAGCGGGGCTGCAGATTACGTTGATATACTATCGTTGCATCCATATAAATGGCCGTATTTTGAGACTCCTGAGGTATGGCACGATCTTTTCATAAAGGAAGTTAGGAAAATAATGAGAACCTACGGTAAGGAGATACCTATTTGGTATACCGAAGTTGGTGCTCCACAAAACGATGCAGGCGTACCTAGAATGTATTCAAATGGAAAGCCAGTTAAGGCATTAACTAGAAGAGAGGAAGTAGATTACTTAATAAAAATTCACGTACTAGCTCTACGCGCTGGTGTGGAGAAGATAATCTGGTACAACTATAAGGATAGAGGGGATAATCCCACTGACGTTGAAGATCACTTTGGTTTAAGGGACTACTGGGGATTTCCTAAACCTGCATATGTTGCTTATGCTAACATGGTCAATATTCTGAAGGGTAAGCGATATAATTGCACCATTGAAATAAAAGGTGTCTACGCTCTTAGGTTCTCTGGAGAGAATGAAGACTGTATCGTAGTGTGGGCCTTTCCAGAGAACGCTACAATATCGCTATTGGACTTAGGCATTCAAGATCTCAGCAAGATAAGGATAGTAAACGCTGTAGGTACGCCACTTCCAGTTAGGGAGAGAATAGAATTGACTCTTGATCCCATTTACATAGTAATCTCTAAGAAATAACCTCTCTTCCTTTACCTAAGTTTAAAGGACGTGGTGTTGTTTAAGTTCATGACCGCTTATATAACCCGACTAACTTTGCATAAGCTATTACGTGTCCTCTCACATGCTTCAATAATTCTCCTATAGTTACTCCAGGCTCTAGGTTAAGCTTAGTATCTAAAGCAAGAAGAAGGAATATGTATCTATGAGTCTCTCCTGGGGGCG
>QMSL01000023.1 GCA_003649665.1 Thermoprotei archaeon
GTCACATTACAGAAGATAGCTATGTATAGTGACTCAGAGATCGTCATATATATTGGATGTGGTGAGAGAGGAAATGAGATAGCTGAACTTCTAAAGGAATTCCCCCGATTACGTGACGCCAAAAGTGGTAGGCCTATAATTGAGAGGAGCATAATAATAGCTAATACATCTAACATGCCAGTCTCCGCTAGAGAAGCAAGCATTTATATGGGAGTGACTATGGCGGAGTATTATAGGGACATGGGATATCACGTCACCTTGATAGCTGATTCAACATCAAGATGGGCAGAGGCACTAAGGGAGATCTCTGGAAGACTTGGTGAAATGCCTGTCGAAAGAGGATACCCAGCATACTTACCAGACAGATTAGCGGAATTCTATGAGCGAGCCGGCAGAGTACTATGCTTAGGTAGACCAGAGCGAGAGGGATCTCTAACTATACTAGGAGCAGTATCACCACCAGGAGGTGACTTTAACGAGCCAGTAACGATACATACGTTAAGGTTCGTAGGAGCGATGTGGGCACTAGATCCAGACCTAGCCTATAGGAGGCATTTCCCAGCGATAAACTGGAATATAAGTTTCAGCCAATATGTCGACATAATAGAGAGATGGTGGACTAAACATGTGGCTAAGGACTTCCCGGAGTATAGGAGGAGGGCATTAAGATTACTCGTAGTCTCAAGTGAAATAGAGGCTATAGCTTCAATCGTAGGCGAAAGTGCCCTACCCGATGATCAAAGGTTGATACTGCTTGTAGCGGAGATACTTAAGGAAGGATATCTAAGGCAGACTGCCATGGAGGGTGAAGACGTATTCTGCCCTCTAGAGAAGCAGTACTTGATGCTGAAGACCATAATGGACTTCTTCGATAAGGCATATAAGTTGATTAGACATAATGTCTCAATCGAGGAAATAGCTAACATCCCAGAGGTATTTGAAATGATTAGAGTTAAAGAGGAGCCTATTGAGGAAGTCAAGAAACTATATGATAAGCTAATGAGACGATTGAAGGAAATAGCCGATAAATATAATGTATCCCTTGAGGGATGAAGTATGAGTGAGATCATAGATATTGTAGCAAGATATCAGGGGAAGATATATAGAGGAGTAAAGGAAGTTAGAGGAAATCTCATGTTTGTCGAGGGTGTAAGGGAAGTTAAAAATGAAGAGGTAGTCATAATCGTAGGAAATGATGGTAAAGAGAGATACGGTAGAGTAATTGAGGCAAGTAGGGATCTTGCAGTAATACAAATACTAGGTGAGGAGGAAGGCCTTCAGACTGATTGTCTTGTCAAGTTCACTGGTACAACATTCAAGATTAGAGTATCAGATGAAGTACTAGGGAGGATGTTCAATGGAAGGTTTGAGCCTATTGATGGACTACCGCCAATAACTGTTGGCGAGAAACGTGATATATCAGGTGAGCCAATAAATCCTGTCGCACGTGAATATCCACATGACTTCATTCAGACGGGAATCTCAGCAATAGATGGTATGCTCAGCCTAGTTAGAGGACAGAAGCTTCCAATATTTAGCGTATCAGGTTTACCGCATAATATGCTTGCAGCTCAGATAGCTAGACAGGCCACTGTGAGGGGGAAAGAGGAGGAGTTCGCAGTAGTTTTCGCAGGGATTGGTCTTAGAAGCGCAGAGGCAGAATTCTTCATAAGGGAGTTCAAGGAAAGTGGAGCTATAGAACGAGCAACAGTCATCCTTAATCTAGCTGACGATCCGGTCATGGAGAGGCTTATGACGCCAAGAATTGCGCTAACTATAGCAGAGTATTTAGCATTTGATCTTGAAATGCACGTACTAGTTATACTGACCGATATGACTAATTATGCTGAGGCATTAAGAGAGATAAGTACAGCACGTAGAGAGATACCTGGAAGAATGGGATATTCAGGATATATGTATTCAGATCTAGCATCAATATATGAGAGAGCCGGAATAATAAAAGGCAGAAAGGGTAGCATAACGCTAATGCCCATACTAACGATGCCAGGAGGAGATCTAAGGCATCCAATTCCAGATCTAACAGGGTACATTACCGAGGGACAGATAATATTAAGTCAAGAGCTTCACGCTAAGGGCATATATCCTCCAATAAACGTACTACCTAGCTTAAGTAGGTTAATGAAATCTGGAATAGGACCAGGGCGTACACGAGAGGATCATAAGTATGTCTCAGATCAGCTATACGATGCTTACTCTAGAGGAGTAAAGGCAAGGGATCTAGCGAGGATAGTTGGAGAAATAGGATTAAGCGAGAGGATGAGGAGATATCTAAAGTTTGCAGATGAGTTTGAGAGAAAGTTCCTCAGCCAGGGACCTTACGAAAATAGAACCATCGAGGAGACTTTAGATATAGCATGGGAGGTCTTATCGATACTTCCTGAGGAGGAGTTAGTGAGGATACCAAGAGACATAATAGAGGAATATCATCCGAAATACAGGGGTTAGAAATGTCAATAAGTAGTTTACGATTCCTTCCTGCTTCAAGAGGAACTCTAATGAGGTTAAGACAACAACTTAACTTAGTTGTAAGAGGGAAAGAAATATTGGAGATGCGAAGAGAGCAATTAATTAAGGAATTATTCGAAATAATGGATAAACTTAAGGAGAGGGATAGTATTGAACACGAATATTTAAGAGCCTTAGAGGAGGTTTGTAGACTAAGAGCTTTAAGAGGGGAATACGAATATCGTTCAATAACGAGCTTAATAGAGCCACCTAAGGCAGAAGTTCTTTTAATTAGTATCCAAGGAGTTACCGTTCCGCAAGTAAGGATAACCAGAGATCCGGATTTATCTAAGATAAAGGATCCTGAGTATAGGAGATCCTTTGAGATGTTATGGAAGGTATTGAAGAAGCTATTCGAGTTAGCGAATCTAGAGGTAGCCGTTGAGAAACTTAGCAAACAACTCAATTATATTAATAGAATAGTTAACAGCCTTGAGAAGAACGTAATACCAAACCTTAAAGAGGCAATAAGATATGTAGAGGAAAAAGTGGATGAAGAGATGTTAGAGGAGTTCGTTAGGTTAAGGGAGATAGCTAAGGAGGTTTAAGAAATGAGCCTTACCTATGCCGTAGTAAGATGTCACGGATTAATACAGCATCTATTAAGGAAGGAGCAATACCTGAGCATAGTTTACGATAAATTGAGTTTAGGCGATATAAAGGAATATAGCGAATATAAGGACGAATACTCATTGGATAGAAAGCTTGAGATCATTACAAGAAGATTTGTGGAAAGAATCATATTTCTCTCCAAAATAGTAGAGGATGAGATAAGGGATTTTCTAATGGCGTTTTTGGATTATCTTGAATTAGAGAACTTAAAGGTAAAGCTGAGGACATTATATGGTAAAGAGGAGAGCGCCATTTATTACCCTTATTCGCACTTCATTGATGTAAACGAACTAAAGGAAGCCAGGACAGATCATGCGTTCTTGAAATTATTGAGGAGAGAGCCATATAGAATGAGAATGGATATCATGAGAAGAATATTAAGGAGAGGAGATATAGCATTAGGGGAGGCATATCTTGATGCATGTTATTACGATTACGTCAAGAGAGTGATAAGAGAGAATGAGAGAACTCTTAAGGTTCTTATCAAGTTTTTAAACTACGAGATTTTAAGGAAACTTGCATACTGGCTCTTAGTTTTAGGGGAGGAGAAGGTATATGAGCCCATAACCAGAGAGATGTTACAAGGTCTCATGCCCTATAACGAGGAGGGTAGGCATATAGGACTAGAGCGCGCAATTAGGAGGCTTGGAATTGACGTTGAAGAAGCTATGAAGTATATTGAAACAGGCAGAATTACGGATTTGATGCATTTAATGAGGGAGAGGGAGTTACGCATATTGCAACGAGGAGCTAGGAGGAGGAGTCTCTCATTAGTATTCATTTATTACTACATTCAGTTATGTAGGGAGGAAATGTACAATCTTTACAGGATATTTATTGGGAAGGAGAATAACCTTCAAAAGGAAGTAATAATTGGAACGTTAATAACATTACTCTAAATAAACATCGCAAAAACAGTCTCATATCTTTCCGAGTATTAGTATTGCCACTAGCAAACCATAGATAGCGATGCCCTCAGCAAGACCTCCGAAGAGCAACATCCAAGTTCTTAGCTCAGGGCGCTCAACGCAAGCAGCAAATCCAGCCGTAGCGACTGCCTTTAATGCTACACCAGCAGCAACTGTAGAACCAATAATCGATGCAGCAGCAGCGATTAATGCAATTGCATCAGCAGTAGTAAACGCCTGAGTTATTTCCTCGGCAAAGTTCTCCGATAAGTTAATAGATGCAAGGCGAGCCATTACTAAGGATGCTGATGCAACTATTATTGCTACGTTTAATAGTACGATTAATAATGGTAGTGCAATCTTAGCTTTAGGCGGGATACGCACCACCTTCTAAATAGAAGTGAGAGAAACATTAATAAATGTTCTCATTGCCTAAGAATGGCAGAGGTTTCCATTCGACTTACTCTCAATGGTTTGTATAATGTACCTCCTCCTCTAAGGAATTTAGTTGAGAACTCATAGTAGAGAAGCCTTAAGGACTGTATTCCTACAGCGAAGCCCTCTATTACAAGGACAATCAGGTTAGAGAATAAGAGACTGGGTATTATTCCAATCATACCAGCTAGCTCATGTGCTAAGAGTCCAAAGGCCTCATGAGCCATAGCGAAAGCTGCAAGACGCATGTAAGATATCGTATTTGCAGGATATTCAATTATGAGTTCAACGAGTTCCATTACTCCATGCATTGCTTCGCCTAAATTATGATGAACTACAGCCTTTACAACACTATAGAGAGGAATAGCAACTAATGTGGCTAGTATAGTACATGTTATCGGCATTAAGCTTGGTGATAGGGCTATGCCCAGATTATAATTTGCCTTCACTATGTTATAGGCCAGAAATACACCACAAGTGTAGAAAATAATACCTAGTATGCCCTTCCCACTGAATATTGCTTCCGTATAGTTGCCTTCAAGTATGTAATTTATTACGCTCATAACTAAGGCGGTTATAAGTTGTATTATTCCGAATAATAGAGCGATTCCTATTACCTCAAGTGTATTGTGAATAGGACTTGGGAGTATAGGTTTACTGATAGGCATAAGGAAGGATATGCCATATAGGATACCAAAGATAGTGGCTGAGAATCCACAGAGAGTCATTAGTAGTCCAATAGTGCGGACACCTTCCTCACTCATGCCTAAGATGCGCTTTCTAGATTTGAACAAGTAGAAACCTAATGCCGCGATTACTATTCCCAATCCAATATCGCCGAACATCATTCCATACATTATTATGAAGAGTAATGTGAATAGGGGAGTTGGATCTAATTCCCAATGGTTAGGAACATCTCTCATTAGGGTGAGAGATGTAAGATATTTTAAGAGCCCCTGTACTCTTAGCGCGGTAGGAGCTGCTTCTTCAGGCTTCGCTTCTCGTATCCTCAGGTATATTATTCGAGATACACGCTTCCTTATTGTCTGTTCGAACTCCCTTATGTATTTACGTGGAACCCATCCTTCAGCTATAACAACCCGTTTCTCCCTAAATATTCTGAGCTCCTTAATTAACGATTGTGCCTCAAGAGAGGCCTCGATTATAGGCTCATATGATAAGATGAACTCAGCAGTGGTTAGATATTCGTCAAGGATAGCAATATACTCGTTCTTCCTACTTAATGCCTCATCGAAGGAAAGTAGTTCTAAAGATTTCTTTAAGGAGTTGAGGGCCCCTTCAAGTTTTAGTAAAATATTATCTTTCTGATCTATTATTTTTTTAAGTACTAAATGAAGTTCCCTCTTAGGGGCAGTACGAGCTACGATTTTACGCATCTTTATTCGAGATGCTCTTCTTAGGAGATCCTTTAACTTTATGTCTTCAAGGAAGTGCAGAAGCCTTTGTAGGACATCAGGATCTTCAACTCTGATGGCCAGGAATAATACTAGATTCACTATTTTAGCATGTACTTGGTTTATACGTGAGGATAGCTTTCTGAGCACTAGATCTATGTTATCCTTATCTATCTTGATAGATTGAACACCTAACTTGCCTGCCATATTATCTAAGGATGAGAAGATATGTTCTTCATCACAAACCACGAGTAGTTCCCTTTCAGAGAGACTAATACCCATTATGCCTTTAGATTCGGGCTTTACTTGAGATCTTATCATGTTCTTGAGTATCTCTAATGCTTCAGAACCTTCACGAGTACTGGAGTAGAGCTTGCATATAACTGCCTTTTTCTGAGAGACCAGCCTGTCCTTAAGTAAGATTAACTCCTCTAGTTCCCTAGCTAACAGTTTAAGTTTATCCTTTAGATTCTCATATGGAGGAATTCTGTCAAGTGCATTTAGTAGAAGGTCGATATTATTGTAAGTTTTAATGAAGTTCGTTATAGAAGTCGCTAGCTCACGAGGCACGTTGAACTTCATAAGGAGATCAAATGCGTTCTCCTTGATTATTCTTTCTGAGAGGTTTAATGCGGATAAGGAGGCTAATAGTGATATGGCTTTATCGATTGACTGATATATTTCTTGACAGGCCTTATATGACTCCTCGAGAAGTCCTACCCTAGAAGCACGTTCATACTCAAACGCATCTTGTAATAAATGAGCAACTTCTACTAAATTATCGTAAGCTTTCTTCTTTAAGTTCTCGATCTCATACTCAAGTCTACTGAGAACACGGTTTGTATCATCATAGAACCAAGATGGGACTTCCCATCTCTTAATCTTAAACTTGGAGAGTATATTATCGACTATGTTCTGCTTTGTTCTCTCATAGGCAAGCAAAAGCGCACTTACTTCTCTATTAAGATTAAGGGTATGAACGAGTATACCCTGTTTGTTTAACTCCGTAGCGATATTATCAAGTATATTGTTGGACACTATGAACCAGTCAAATTTTATAACCTTTACTTCACGAAAGGCCTTTGGAGAGAGACCCATCTCAGACAGCTTAGTAACGAAGTCTTTAAGCAGAAGAAGTTTATCATGATGATGTTTAATTTCCTTAAGAGATGATAATAAAGGATCATCCTCTCTAAGGAAGCGCTTAACAGTACTTAATGCCTCGTCGAGATTTAACTGAGAGATTGTAATACGTCGTTCAAGGATCTTCTGAAGAATAGGAGGTAAGGATACGGATAATTCAGCATAATGAGTACTTAGATGAACCTCACCAAATATAGCGAGAGCATCAACTAAGTCTAATTCATGTTCTATCGGAACGATAATCCTGAAGTGGGACATCCTTTCAGGTCTTAGCATTTAATGAAACCCCATACCTTTATAATATGGGGGTAATTTAAGTTTTAGCGAGAATTATATTAGTGGGATTAAGGGAGGAATTTAACAATGCGCGTTAACATGGTAGCAATAGGATGTAATAGATCAATTGAGGCGCTTAGAATAATAGGAGCGGACGTACATCTAGTAAAAAAGGATGAACTAAAAGATGATTACAGAAAGGCAGAGGTCATAGATGCTATATTAAGATCCAGAATGGCTATAATAGAGGACGATGTATATATAGTCATAAAGGATTTATTAAAACAAGTATTGGATAAAATAAGGGAACCACCACTAATAGTAGTAGTACCAGACTTAGGGGAGAAGAGGACTACAAGACTTGAGGAACTACATAAGTTGATATCAGAAGCTGTAGGAGTTGAGCTAAAATGGAAGAAATAGACTTCTTGAGATTATTGGAAGAAGAGAGAAAGGCAGAGGAGATAGTAAGGAGAGCAGAGAAGGAAGCAAGAAGAATGATAGATTCCGCTAAAGAAATGGCTAGGAGAATAATAGAGGAAGCGCTTAAGATAAATGAAGAGGATATAGCGAAGGAGGAAGAACGAAGAGCAAGAGCTGAGATAGCCAAGCTAAGAGACGAGCTACTCAGAGAGGTAGAGCTCCTAAGGAAAATGATAGAAGAGAATAAGCAGAAGATTTTAGAACATTTAGAAAAAATGGTCTTAGGATTAGGGGATTGAAATGAAAGCAAAAGATGTTGTCCAGGTACTTTCTGAGGAGATAAGAAAAGCAGCAGAGGAAGAGGCAAAGAAGGTAATAGAAAACGCGAGAAGAGAAGTAGAAGTCATAATAGAGAATGCGAAAAGAAGAGCTGAGGAATTAAGAAGGCAGAAGATAGCCCAAGTTACTAAGGAGATAAGACAAAAGCTCCTTAAGGAATACGCACAAATTAAGATAGAACTAAAGAAGGAGTATTTACTAAAGAAGAACGAGATCTTTAACAACATACTAAGAGAGCTACGAGAAAGAATACAAAAAAGAAGTCTAGAAAGAGATGAGGTATATATTAAAGGACTTAGAAACCTTATAGAGGAAGCATTACTTAATGTAGATAGTGATGACGTGATATTATACATCCTTCCTAAAGACCAAGAGATAGTAAGGGAGATTTTACCGAATGTAATAGAGAAGGTAAGAAAGAGGAAAGGGAGAGATATGAAAATAAAGATTGCGAATCTTAGTGGCAATTACATAGGAGGGGTCATAGTGCAAAGCGTGGATGGAAGAGAGTATTATAACAACACACTGGACTCAAGGATGAAGTTAATCGAGGAGGACTTATTTAAGATAGTTATGAGCGTGATACAGAAGAAATAAATGATTACTCCGCTTACCTCGGAGACTTTATCACTAACTAATAGTGGCCCTATTCATTTATGAGCTATGTAATATCAGATTACCGATAGTACATAATATAGCGGTCATCAGCACCTTGTTATTTATTAGAGAGCTAGTATGTAACCATTCTATTAGCCTAAGGAAGGAGATATATTACGTAGGAGGCAAGAATGAGATCTTGAAAGAGGGCTTTTTGAGTAGGGGATTAAAAATATATTTCACTTGATAATTACGAAGAAAGGTAAGTCACCAGAAATGGACGTAGAAGCGAAGTAGAAAGGGTAGAGGTGATGAATGAATATGGAGAGCCGATATAACTCTCAGTATCTTAAAGACATATTGATAATGGCCATTGCAATAGGTATAATCTCGGGAGTAGGTGCTATAGTTTTTCACGAAATGTTAGATTTATTCATAAAATACTTCCTTGAAATACCAGCAGGATATCATGTGCCGAAACCCTCAGGATGGCACTTACCACCGCCACCTAAGAGGCCATGGGTAATACCAGTAATAACCACGCTTGGTGGATTGCTAACAGGCTTTATAGTATTTAAATTCGCGCCTGAGGCGAAGGGTCATGGCACAGATGCAGCGATTGCGGCTTTCCACAAACATGCCGGCAAAGTAAGGACTAGAATACCGTTGATAAAGATGATAGCATCATCAATAACTATAGGGTCTGGAGGTAGTGCTGGAAGGGAAGGGCCTATGGCACAAATAAGTGCAGGATTTGGTTCGTTGTTTGCAAGACTAATGAAGTGGAGTACGTATTACAGGAGACTTGCATTGGCAGTAGGAGTTGGTTCAGGAATAGGAACAATATTCAAAGCACCATTAGGAGGTGCGTTATTCGGTGCTGAGGTACTATATCATAGGGACTATGAGGTAGAGGCAATAATACCAGCGCTCATAGCTTCAGTAATAGGCTACGGGATATTTTGTATGTATAGCGGCTGGGGTCATATATTTGCATTGCCACAAGTCTCATTCCACTATCCTCCAGAATTACTCTGTTACGCAGTTCTAGGAGTGATATGTGGTTTAGTGGGAATATTGTATGTTAAGATATTCTATTCCATGGAAAGACTCTTTGACAAATTACGTTTATTACCTCACTTTAAACCTGCAATAGGCGGATTAGCAGTTGGAATAATAGGAATGATATTTCCTCAAGTCCTTGAAATGGGATATGGATGGATAGTAGGCTTAGCACATAATGAAATACCAGTGATGCATTGGAATGGCAAATGGATATATCCTAGGACATGGATAGAGCTCGTAGCATGCCTCTTCGTATTAGCCACATTAAAGATCATAGTTACAGCGTTTACGATAAGCTCAGGTGGAAGTGGCGGTGTCTTTGCGCCAGGGCTCGTAATTGGCGCATTTACAGGTGCGGCAGTAGGCAACATATTCGTTAATCTATTTCCAGAACTGATCTCTAATAAGGAGGAGTTCATAGCTTCAGCTACAGTCATCGGAATGATGGCGCTCTTTGGAGGGATCTCGAAGGCGCCAGTAGCAACATTAATAATGGTCTCGGAGATGACAGGGGAATATGAAATGATGGCCCCTGCAGCGTTAGCTATAGCTATTTCATATATATTAACAGGAAGGATTAGCATATATGCAGAGCAAGTACCGTCAAGAGTATACTCACCAGCTCATATAAGGGAGTATAGTATCGACATACTTGAAGCGTTACTAGTTAGCGATGTAATGGATAGAGAAGTAGAGTATATCTTACCAGATATGACAGTTGAAGAGGCAATGAAGAAAATATTAAAGGCTAGGCATAGGGGTCTTCCAGTAATTAAGGATGGAAAGCTAGTAGGCTTTGTGGCATTTGAGGACATATTACAAGTGCCAGAGAATATGAGAAAAGAGGTTCGAGTTAAGGAGATAATGAAAAGAAGGGTTATTAAGGCATATCCAGATGAGACATTAGCATCGGCGTTAAGGAAATTAGTTAGACACAACATAGGACAAATGCCAGTGGTCGATCCAGATGATGAGGATAAGGTCATAGGCATAATTAGTAGGGAGGATATAGTTAGAGCACACGATGATGCCCTAAGTCAGTTAAAAGAGGAAATCAGTTAGTCCTTACAAATTAATTTTCTGATAAAAACCCCTCTCATCCTTATAAAGTAGAGATAACATAATTCCTCACGACGCACTTATGAGTAGGAGTAGGGCATTAGGTAAATGGGTAAAACTATTAGCAATAATATCTCTCGTATTTATAACTGCCACGTTCATTAGTATTAAAGTGATGGAAAGAGGCAAGAGAGGTCAAGCCTTTGAGATAGAAACGTTTAAGGTTCACTTCTGGGGATGGGTAGTACACTATGACCCTAAGAGTAAGGAGAGTTACTTTAAAAACCATGAGAAGTTCACGTGGGTTTCTCCTACATGGTATATAGTAAACGAAGAGGGAAGGGTAGTCGAGATATAT
This sequence comes from Thermoprotei archaeon, assembly GCA_003649665.1. Taxonomy (GTDB): domain Archaea; phylum Thermoproteota; class Thermoprotei; order QMSL01; family B3-G16; genus B3-G16. The sequence goes on from QMSL01000023.1 coordinate 11,157, forward strand.
TATGATGAGGAGCTAGTAAGGAGATCAAGAGAATGGAACATTAAAGTTATCCCACTGATAGCTAATAAGGACTTTGATCCTGCAATAGTGCATATGATCCTCTCAGACGAGAATCTACGTAAAAACGTTATAGAAAGTATCATAAGAATAGTTCTGGAAAGAGGATATGATGGCATAAATATAGATTTTGAGGGGATACCTGCCGAGGATAGAGAGCTTCTTAACAAGTTCGTATTAGAGTTGAGCTTTGAGCTTCATAAATACGATAGAATACTGACAATAGATGTGCCAGCTAAGACTCGCGATGTAAAAACAGGATGGGCTGGTGCGTTTGACTATGCATTTTTAGGCAGATATTGTGATTTAGTTATAATCATGATTTATGATTACCACTGGTCAGGAAGCAAACCGGGACCTATTTCTCCATTAGGTTGGTTTAAGGATGTCTTAAGATATGCTAAAACGGTAATACCAAAGGAGAAGATAGTAGCAGGAATTCCATTTTATGGATATGACTGGATTATAGGAGGGAGAGGAAAGGGTGTGACTTACGATGGGGCTATAAACATCGCAAAGAAATACGGAGCTACGATAGTCTTCAGTGAAGAAGAAGGAGAGGCATATTTTAAGTATAGTAAGAATGGTGAGCAGCATGAGGTTTGGTTTAATACTGCAGAGAGCACACGATTAAGGCTATCAGTAGCAATCAGTATGGGGATAAAGAAAATAGCCGCTTGGAGGATTGGACAAGAAGACCCAAAAACATGGGATCTCATAGAGAAGCCATGATTAGGATTGCACTTTAGTCGTAGTTGAAGTTTTTCTTCTAATTACGAACACGTAAACTAGAACAGCAGCTATAGCTATCGCTACGAGGACAACATATACATGACTTCCGAGTGCCTTCTCTTTCTTAACTCCTAATGAAATTCGGCCTAGCCCCTCTAACTCTAACTTAACAACACCATTTACAGGAGTTTCGACTATTGCCTTATCAATCTGTTGTCCTAAAGGAACCGCATATGCGTACCACTCATGTGCATTACAAGCAACTACTAGAGTGTTATCTTGGACTTTATAGTTAACAATCACATCAGAGCTAGGAGGTACAAGGATAACAGAATATATTACCCACTTACCACAGTTGACCTTCACCCTTACAGGAACTGCTACAGGCTTTCTATAGATGTCGAGCTTTCCATTTCTAATACGTATTGCTGAGCCGTTAACATTAGTGATTGTTATCATGCCACTACCAGGTCCTGCTAGGACTGGAGTAAAACTGAATGTCTTGTTAGGATATAGGATTAAGCAGAGGTAATGATGTTTACCTAATACTAGAGTCGCTCCTGGAGAACTCGTGGGAGAACTATGAAGTGGTGCACCAGCGCCGCCAGTCACTATCCATGTAATGCCATCTCCAATCATATAGCCGTATCCATGCCAATGACCTTGCAGAACTATCTTAACGCGATCGTATACGTCAAGTACATCAACCAATATGGATACTTTGTCTGATGCTAAATTATGCTGGACATCGGGATAAGCAGGTCTATGAAATATCAGGACAACATTCCTATCACCTGCATCTTTAAGTACATCCTCAAGTTGTCTTCTCCATTCGGATAAACTTGCCTCACTATTGACAATAGCAATCCTCCAGCCGGGTATATCGTCTATCTTATAGTACTCGGGCGCGATCTTTTTGAACCAATATGAATATTTGCCCTGTCTGACATCATGGTTCCCTATGGCAAGCCATATATTCTCTAAACCGCTTTCATTTAGTAACTCGTATAATTTGTCTATTTGCGCTATACTTCCCTCACCAGTGTGATCACCTGTACCTATGACCGCTAATGGATTGAGGACTTTTATCTCCTTTACGATTTCCTTAAATACAGGCGGTAAGACAACGCTGGTTGTATCACTAGGTCTATTATCGCCAAAA
>QMSL01000024.1 GCA_003649665.1 Thermoprotei archaeon
GGAGATGGTCGTGGTGCGGGGGGTGGGATTTGAACCCACGCAGGCCTACGCCACGGGAGCTCCCATCTAGCCCCATGATCGGGCTAGATCCTAAGTCCCGCCCCTTTGTCCTGGCTCGGGCACCCCCGCACCATATCAAAATAAATTCAGAATAGGGATATAAGTTTTCCTAGATTATCAAATGGATTGGAGTACTGTAAGGTAGCTTACGGTTGGTCATTTGTGAATAGTAGGATTCCTTGTATTAATAGGTATCGACATGATGAGAGTTTGGAAGTGATCATGCATTAGTTACCTATAAGGTAGGCTAAAAATAAAAGGGCAATCATTATTAAGTAATTGAGAGCGTATGCGGAATAAGATTGCCAAGGCTTACTTAGAGGAAGGGAGAGTTGTTATAAAGGATGATAAGTGGATAAATGAGCTACACTATAACAAGCACTACGGGAGATTAGATGGTAATGAATTAGTTCTTCACCCAGTAGAGGCGCTCTACTTAATGCATATTGGTAAGTTGGAAGTGTATGAGGGAGAGAAGAAGTTGAGCTTTGAGGAACTAACTAGAAGGTTCTCTAAGACGGATAGTAAATTGTGGATGAGGTTCCTGGTCTATTGTGATTTAAGGCGTAGAGGCCTTATAGCAGTACCGCTTAAGGGAAGGAATGTCTCATTTCTCCTTTATGGTAGAGGGGCCAATGTTGAATATAATGCTACTAAGTATCTCGTCTATGCAGTATGTGAGGGGGTACGTGTAGACTTTAAGGAGCTAGCGAGGATTGCAGAAGAAGCAAGACGCTCTAAGAAGGAGGTGGTTCTAGCGGTGATGGATAGACAAGGAGAGATAGCCTATTATAGTATGAGTACTATATCACTTTAGGTGGGATCATGATATCCCATGAGGAATTCATGAATATATTTAAGAAGTTGCGTGAACACAATGGAAAGGCTACCTTCATATTTAAGGGTACTAGATATAGGCTTGTAATCAACAAGTTCATTCATGCTAGAGATGATTACGATAGGCAAGTACAATGGGCTAGAGCTTTTGGAACAAAACTTCCGCATGATGTCCTAAATACGTTTCAAGTATCCGCAATTAGGGTAAAGATTCATGATGAGGAGAGGACATTTAACACCTTGAAGGAGTTCGTTGAGTGGATTAAGAGTTTGACCCCTTAGGTAGTTTAGGAAGCTCGCCAGGTCTTAAAATCCCAAGTTCCCACAATATTCTAGCTAAAACGGGCCTTGCTCTTATTAGATCGTTCTCTCCAACGGTCCAGTGCATAGGACACTCCTTATCCACAGTGATAACGTTCCTTTCAACATCATAGATTATAGGGTATAGCCTACATCCAATTGGACGAGAGTTATATATCTTACACCTTAGGGTCTCCCTATCTAAAAAGAAGCAAGCACCATTTACGTTCTTTAGCCTTATGAAGCCACCACTCTTTACAGTGAAATCGTCTGGAGAGTACCCAAGTTTAGCTATTCTAAGTATATCGCTTCTCGTCAATATCATCTCAGTATCGAAACAGCATTTAGCACAACATATGCATATCATATACATTTTAATTTAGAGTGATGGGAGTATATAAATCGAGTTGTACAATCATGACGTAAATAGGCATTCAATGAGACAGGATCATAAATGCTGTTCTAAAAGTCATCAGAAGGTTGATATAACTATATGCATTACAATGAAATAGTATTACAAAAATAATGGCGCCCCGGCCGGGATTTGAACCCGGGCCACGGGAGTTCCGCGGTTCTAAACCTTGACAGTCCCGCATTCTAACCGGGCTAAACTACCGGTTCGCGCCGGGTGCAGCCGGCGGCGCGCGTACGTAGCCGGGGCCCTACCGTATATTAAAATATGGAAGTCCTTAAACTTTTCGGAATTCCCTAGAGTTCAGGTCTTTACAAGAACATACGTAATAAAGACAAAGAGGATTTAAGGGTATGGTTTAAGTTAAATACCGTTCATAGCTTAGAATATTAAGGGAGCACATGAGAAAGGATTACATAATATTAGCTTTAAGGTCTTCAGGAATCATAGCGATATCTATGGCTTGGTTTGTAATAGCATTGGCTATACATTTTAATCCATGGTTCATCTTAACTAAGCACGCCTTAAGCGATCTAGGAACAAGTAGAGCGCTCATGCCACAGATATATAACTATGGACTTATGATAACCGCAATGTTCGTAATATTGTTCTCAGGATACCTAGCCATTAAAGCTACAAATAAGGTAGAGACCTTTGCTGCAGCTTATTTGTCCATAGCAGGAATGTTCTTAGCACTCATAGGGATCTTTCCAGGAGGAACTAAACCACATACGTTTGTCTCCACGTGGTTCTTCATTCAGGCACAACTATCGGTACTTATGAAAGCTATAGGCGTAATTAGGAAAAGTAGAAAATACGCTATACTATTATTCGCATTGTTCTTACTAGCGATACTAGGAGGCCTCTTAGAGTGGCCCTCAGTTGCCATAGAGGAGATATACGAAATAATATTGTTAGACGTGTATGTGATAATGGAGGCTATCATATATAGCTAACATAATCACAATCATCATGAACAGTGGATAGATAAACTTCGATCTTGATCTTTACGGAAATTACATGGTGCGGGGGGCGGGATTTGAACCCGCGATGGGCCTACGCCCACCGGATCTTGAGTCCGGCCCCTTTGACCTGGCTCGGGCACCCCCGCGTTCTCAGTTCTAGAGTATATTCTTCACTGGGGGATTATTAATGTTCCTACGCGTTCGCCTTGTAAGAGTTTATATACGTTATCTGGATTTCTTCCATCTAGAACCACGGCCTTTATCTTAGATCTAAGTAATATCTCCAGAGAGAGTTCATCGAAGAGTTCATAGGTTCCAGGCATGAAGCGATCGCGTAATATCTTTCGGAGCTCGCTTATTGTTATTTTATCTAGGCGTTTTGCATTAGGATTTTTCTTTGGATCGTCTGTGTATACGCCATCTACAGTAGTAGCATTTACCAAGTAATCAGCATTTATGAGCTCTGCGAGAAGTGCCGCTACGGCGAGCGTAGATTGAGCTGGTTGTAGGCCTCCACATATAACTATTTTCCCTTTACCGATAGCGTCCATTACCTCTGAGAAGTTCTTCGGAATTGGTATATGTGCCAGCTCGCCTAGTGCACATGCGATGAGGTAAGCGTTAGCTCTAGCTATCATTGCGCCAACGTAGTCTTTTAGGGCATTGCTAGCGTTAAGATGGGTTAATGCATTTATATATGCTCTAGATGGCGGGCCTCCTCCTATAACGATATGTATTATATGCCCTTCATCATGTGCCTTCTTTAAAACTTCAGAGTATTCCTTTAGTATGCTAACATTAGGGGTGAGTACCTCGTTCCATACTACATGGCCTCCTAGTCTAAGGATTATTTTCATGAGGATCCCTAGGTAAGACTTATTTTGAGGAAATATTTACTTATTAGTTGCGCTACAATTCATGAAATAGGAGATTGGAGATCGTTACAAATGGTGATCCGGACATGACAATACTTTCAGAAGTCGAGAGATATAAGCTGAGTAGGCTAATTCAAGAGCTTAGAAGTAAGAAGGGTAGAGGAACGGAGCTTATAAGCCTCTATATTCCAGGGGGTAAGCGATTAGATGAAGTAATAGGCATGCTAAGGCAGGAGTATTCACAAGCATCCAATATAAAGGATAGGACTACCAGGCATCACGTTCTCGATGCATTGACTACAGTTATCCAGAGACTTAAGATGCTTGGTAGAGTAGCTCCTCCCAATGGGCTTGTTATATTTTGTGGGTATATCGATGTTGGTATTCCTGGGAAGGAGAAGCTTGAAGTTCACGTAATAGAGCCCCCTGAGCAGATAAAGGTCTGGCTTTATAGGTGTGATTCCAGATTTCATACGGAGATCCTAGAGGATATACTAAGGGAGAAGGATGTTTACGGCCTTTTAGTTATGGACTTAAGTGAGGCAACTTTTGCTCTACTTAAGGGAAGAAGAATAGAAGTCCTTAAGACGGTAACGTCAGGTGTGCCGAGGAAGCATCATAAGGGAGGGCAATCTGCTAGGAGATTTCAGAGGCTTAGAGAGCAGGCAATTCATGAGTATTTCAAGAGGGTAGCGGAATATGCAAGTGAATTCTTCTTAAAGGTGCCAGATCTAAAGGGAGTATTAGTAGGCGGACCAGGGCCTGCTAAGATACAATTTGTTGAAGGTGATTACCTAGATTATAGGATAAAGGAGAAGGTGGTAGGTTTAGTAGATGTTGAATATACAGGTGAGGAGGGATTAAGAGAGCTCGTGAATAGGGGAAGTAGGTATATTAAGGATAGTAGATATGTCTACGAGAGGAACTTACTTCAAAGGTTTTTCGAGCGTATAGTTAGGGATAGCGACTTAGTGGTATATGGCGAAAGGGAAGTAATGGAGATGATGAAGTATGGTGCAGTTGATACGTTAATAGTGTCTGAGGGGATTAAGGACAGAATATTAGAAGTGGAGTGCTTATCGTGCAAGAAAACATATAAGATAAGGGTAAGGGAGGAGATGAGGAACTTAATATGTCCTAAATGTAAAGGACCCGTGAGAGTGCTAAGTGAGAAGACGTTTATTGAGGAACTTATAGAGTTAAGTAGTAAGTTTGGCGTTAAAATAGAATTGGTCTCACCAAATACTGAGGAGGGAGAAATGTTCCTTAAGGCGTTCGGCGGAATAGGGGCATTATTGAGGTTTAATCCACATGCTAGTAAAGCTTAAGTGAGAGAAATGAATGACAGAAAAATGGGCCGGTAGCTCAGCCCGGTAGAGCGCTCGGTTCGCACCCGAGAGGTCCCGGGTTCAAATCCCGGCCGGTCCACCACATTATGTTAGATAACTCTTTCTGATATTCGAGAATATCATCAAGAGTGAGGCGACTATACATTATAAGATGACGTGGAACTCGATGCTAAACAATTCATAAGTAAGGGTAGAATATACCTCCTGACTACCATTTAATGATTAGAAGAAGGAGGGAGAATGTAATAGAACTTAGTGATCTGGTGGGCCCGCCGGGATTTGAACCCGGGACCTCCCGGTTATCAGCCGGGCGCTCCGACCAAGCTGAGCTACGGGCCCAGGATTTATTATAATATCGAACTTACCTTACCCTAACTCTGTTAACTTTCTTATTCTGCCATGAATATCGTCGTATTTTACTAGATCGACCCCATCCACACGCTGCACAGTACTTTTTCCTTACATTATAAGCATGGCGCCCACATCTTGGACAACGTATGTGTGTCTTTCCCTTGCTTCGCTTACCCATTGACGTAGTGCCTTTAACCAAATGTATCACCTCCCCTTATCTTACCTCATTCGTTCTTAAATTTTTTAGGACTTAACTTATAGGGCTTATTAATACTACGTTATCTCCTCTGACTATTATCGTACCGAGCTTTCTAGTGCTATTCGACTTTATCTCTTCTGCTTCCTCTAGGACTAGGTTAAGATGCTGATCGAAACTTTTCAGCTTACCTCTTATCTCTCGACCGCCTTTGAGTTTTACTAGCACTATGTTGTCGAGAGCTTGTGCCAATACTTCTGCAGTAGCAGGACCGGGCATGCTTTCTCGCCGTAGATATGTGGAGAAAAGCCCAATTTAAACTTATAGCTCTTCTTCTTATCTTATTAAATGTATGGCACAGAAGTATCCGTTAAGCAAGAAGGAAAGACGAGGATTAGCGGAAGAGATAAGAAGACATAGTTCACAACTTGCCTCTGCGATACTATCGGCTAATGAAGTGGTAATAATAAGGACTAGGGTGGGTAAGCGGAAGGTAACGATATATTTAATAGACATGTTTCCAGCCTTAGTTAAAGAAAATGACATAATATTTCCTACCATATATTTAGTCAGGAGAATTTCATGGAAACCATTTGTTGTAGTAGATAAGGGAGCAGCCGAGAGAATTGCTAAGGGAGCACATGTGATGGTTCCAGGTATAGTTAAGGTTAGTGAGGATTTTGAAAAGGGAGAGGTAGCTGTCGTATACGATGAGGAGGAAAAGCCTATTGCAATAGGCTTAGCTTTGATGTCGAAAGAGGAAATAGAGAGAAGTAGAAGAGGAAAGGCATTAAGGAACTTACATTATGATAAGGATAAGATATGTAAGCTCATGGCAACCCTACTTGCTTAGCCTATCTAAGTCTTATGGCTTCCATGTTCTCAGGAGCTATTGCAGGTATCCTAAATATTCTACTTAAAGTGTTTGCCAGATCTTCAGCCTTATTCCTCTCACCATGATTAACGATTATCCGTTCTGGTCGAGGTCTTAGGTTTCTTACGAAGTTTATTAATTGTTTCCTATCGCTATGACCGCTGAAGCCCTCTATAGCATGTACTTCCATCTTTATAGTTAAGTACTCTAAGCGGCTTCCACTACTTAATGGAACTATTACCTCTTTCTCGCCTGATCTTACTATATCCATTATTCTACGCCCTAGTGTGCCTTCTATCTGGTAGCTTACGAATATCAACATATTCTTTGGATCTTCAGCAAGGTTCTTAAGGTATTCAACCGATGGCCCTCCTGTTAACATTCCAGATGTGGCAAGTATTATGCAGGGCTCCCCTTCTACTATTTCAAGTCTTTGTTGTGCATCCTTTACAACGTGGAAGTATTCTTCAAGAAATGGATTCTCATCGTTATACATCATATCCCTTAATGATCTCGATAGGAATTCAGGATAGGCAGTATGAATGGCCGTTGCTTCAGAAACCATGCCATCTATGTATACGGGCACTTTTGGTATAAGTCCTTTCTTTATTCCTTCATCAAGTACAAGCATTATTTCCTGTCCTCTTCCTACGGAGAGTACTGGGATGAGTACTTTACCTCCACGAAGGAGTGCTTTCCTGACTAGCTCAATTAAGAGTAATTCGCTTTCATCTCTTCTAGGCATTACATCATCTCTTCCACCATATGTACTTTCAATTATCAGTACTTCTAATCTTGGAAATACAGTGGTTGCTGCCTCAAGTAATCTTGTCCTTTCGTATTTGAAGTCACCAGTGTACACCACATTGCAGAAGCCATTACCTATATGAAGATGGGCCATAGCTGAGCCTAGAATGTGTCCAGCATAGTGGAAAGTGAGTCGTATATCCGGCGCTATATCAGTTACTTCTCCATATCCGAGCACTATAGTGTGAAGTATTGCCTCCCTAACATCCTTCATGGTATACGGAGGATGTTTTCCTTCCTTTTGAAGAACCTCTAAGTAATCCTTAAGGAGTAGAGCCATGAGTTGCTGTGTAGGTTCAGTCATGTATACAGGGCCTCTATATCCGTACTTGAATAGATAAGGTAAGGCACCACAGTGATCAAGATGGGCATGCGTAATTACAACAGCATCTAAGGAATCTATATCGAATTCGGGCAGGTCAAAGTATGGGAACTCATCACGATAGCCTGAGGAGGGCTTTATACCGCAATCTAATAACACGTTACTCTCCTTTGTTTGAAGCAATATTGCGCTTCTACCAACTTCCTTAAAGCCTCCAAGGGATATTATGCGGACATAGTTATCACTATATAAGGTTGGTCTATGAATTCTACGACCTATTTCATGTAATAGGCGTTGTCTTCTTTCACTCTCCCTATAAAGCGTATCTAATATTCGTTCAACTATCTTTGATTCCATTGGAGGAACCCTAATTACTTTAGGCCTCCACTTGGTCTCTATTAGAATTCTCTTTAAGTTTGCACCTCCCTTGCCTATTACCTGACCAAGTCTCTTAGCCTTTATTATAACTTCTCCTGTTACATCATCAAATATGATCCTATGAATCTCGGCCTCTTCAGGTATTAGCTTTCTGATTATCTCTTCTGCCTTCTTTTTGTCCATTCTAACGCTTGGATCAGCCCTTATTACTATTCGTTTCTTTATAGTCTTCGCTATCTTCCTAATGACATCCTCTTCCTCGTATACAGCCGCGGGGTTTCCTGTATAAACTACTATTTGAGGGCCTTCAAAGTCTATCCTAGTTATTCTAGCCTCTAGGGGGATATTGGACAGGATCTCCCTTCTAATTAGTTCCAATACATCTCTTTCCCTATTCATTTCTAAAGTCCCTTCTTTGCCTTCATCTTCAGGATATTCAGGATTTCATCCTTAGGAACTTCAACATAATTATGTTTAGTTATATATACAACATCTATGCTTTCTCCGCTACCAGGATCTCGCTTTATAGCCGAGTGGATAGCTCTTACCACGATAGGTACGGCTTCCTTTATCGTTATTCCCTCATAATAGCTATCCTCCAATACGCCTAGAGCTATAGGAGAGCCCGAGCCTGTAGCAATATATGTTTCTTTAGTTAGAGAGCCAAACCAATCAATAGTGTACATGTTAGGGCCTGTTTCATCGACGCCAGCAACTATTGTATGTACGACGTATGGATATACCCTGGATCCAAAGAGTAGGTTTGATATGTAGGTCGCTATTGCCTTTATACTCATACGCATTCCAGTTTCAGTCTTATATAGCCTGACCTGCAACTGCGCTCTTTCTAGTATCTTCTGAGCTTCTGCAACAACACCTGACATGGTTGCCGCTACGTAGTCGTCTATTTTGTATATTTTCTTAACGTGCTTATGCGCAATGAAATAACCAGCCGTAGCTCTAGTATCGGTACCGAGGACTACTCCATCCTTACATACGATACCTACTGTGGTCGTTCCAGTTTTCCTCAAATATTCCTCGTATGTATCGGGATATCGCACTGGTATCAAACCATATCACCATATTAAGCTTCTATCGGAAAATTCCAGGTGAAACTAATAAACACAACTATTATTTAATTTTTCGTTGAGGTTAACTCAATGTGGAGTAAGCCAATACATGAGATAGAACTACCATTGAAAGTCATTATAGGAATGGACGTCCTTAAGAGACTACCGTCATTGATTAAGAAATTAAATTTAGGTAATGACCTCCTCGTTCTCACAGGACCTCATGTCTACGAAATAATAGGTAAGGATGTGATATCGCTACTTGTAGATTCTCATTATGAAGTGCAATACCAGATAGTAAGGACATCAACCCTTAACGAAGTCAGACAGATCGAGGAAATCGTAAAGGAGATAAAACCTTCAATAATGATAGCCGTTGGTGGTGGTAAGGTAATAGATGTTACCAAGTATACATCGTACCTTACGCACATACCTTTTGTAAGCGTACCAACCGCAGCATCTCATGATGGAATAGCATCGCCTGTAGCGTCTATAAAGCTTGATGATGGAAGGCCAGGATCGTTCTTCACTAAGCCTCCAATAATGGTAGTAGCAGATGTATCAGTAATAAGTAAGGCTCCTAAAAGGCTTACAGCAAGTGGATGCGGAGATGTCATAGGTAAGATTACCGCGGTGAGGGATGCCAGACTTGCTAGAGTGATAAAAGGGGAATACGTAGGAGATTATGCCTTAAGTTTAGCGCTTATGTCAGCAAAATTAGTTATGAGAAACGCAAGCTTAATAGCAAAAGGATCCCCAGAGGGAATAAGAGTCCTTCTAGAAGCACTAATCTCATGTGGTACAGCCATGGCAATAGCTGGTTCATCAAAACCATGTAGTGGTAGCGAGCACTTATTTAGTCATGCACTGGATTTAATTGCACCAAGACCAGCACTTCATGGGGAACAGGTAGGCGTAGGGACGATAATGATGAGTTATTTACATGGACTGAAATGGAAGAGGATAAGAGGATTCCTTAAGCAAGTAGGCGCTCCTATCAATGCAAAAGAACTAGGAATAGAGCCTGAGTATATAATTAGGGCTCTTACAATTGCCCATAAGATGAGGAAGAGATATACTATATTAGGGGAGAGTGGGCTTACATGGAAGGCAGCAGAAGCATTAGCAAGAGAGACAGAAGTAATAGAATGAGGATTGTAACACTTGTACCGACGGCCTTAGCTAGGAAAGGCGTAAGCTTCAAGTTCAGAGGATTGCCTCCAGAATGTAAGTCATGTAGACTTTACTTTCTATGCTCCCGACTGAGAGCCAAGTTGACCTATGAGGTAATAGGGATCAGAAACGTAAAGCATAAGTGTAAAATACATGAGGAGGTGCAAGTTGCCATAGTTCGTATAGCGCCTATTAAGGTCATGCTACCTTCACATGCCGCGATACCAGGCCTTATCCTTAAATTCCCTTGGATTGCATGTAAGGAGAAGACATGCCCTAACATTAGGTTATGTAAGCCCGAGGGATTAAGGGAAAATGATAGGGTTAAGGTAATTAAGGTGTACCCTACCGCTCTTAGATGCCGATATAGGGAGCTTAAGCTTGCTCTTGTTTCTCTTCTTCCTTAGCTTTGGCAGGCTTCTTAGGAACTTTTTCTTCGGCCTTCTCTTCCTTTCTCTCTACCTCATACTCCTCAATAAAGCGAACGACCCTTACCCCACTTATATACTTGGTTATGTCCCTAAAGAGGGAGTACTTGAATATACGTCCACCCTCCGCATCACGAATTTCAGGAGGGAGTTTTATTACAACTACATCGTTCTCTCGAGATACATCGAACTTATTAATATCTACCTTAGGTGCTCTCCTGTGTATAAGGGCTTTGATCTTTTCCATTTCGTCCTCTATTTTCTTCACAGCCTTTATCTTACATAGTAGGGTCTTTCCTGCAAGGGGATGGTTGAAGTCTATAACTACTCTACCACTACCTACGCTCCTTATGATTCCTATACGACCGTCTATTTCAACCCTTGTGCCTACGATGGGCCTTACTCTTCGTCGGATAAGCTCACGTGCTGGGTAGACTTTTATATTATCAGGACTGCGTTTTCCAAAAGCCTTTTCAGGCGGTAGTTCTATCTCCTTCTCTTCTCCTTCATTCATCTTCATTAGTTCATCTTCAAGGCTTTTCAGTAGCCAACCTTCTCCTAATATCACTAATCGAGGCTCATATACTTCATTTTCATCATAGATGTTTGCCTTCTTAGCAATCTCAGCGTCTGTTGTTTCTATGACTCGGTCTTCATCCTTAACCTTTATGGTATAGTCAACCAGGAGGAATGTGCCCTTATCGAAAGGCATGGTCATAACACCTCTTTAAAGCTTACCTTAATCCTTTTTTCTCTCCTCCTTATTATAACATCTGCATAATAACCTTTTCTTAAGGGACCTGGATTTATGATAAGCGTATTGTCTAGCTTATCCATACCGCGAGCTTCGTGAACATGGCCGCAGAAGCAGACCATAGGCGATTCCTCTATTATGAACTTACGTAGGGAGGATGAACCTATATGAATTCCAGAATGGGCGATATCTACCTTAGTTTTATAAGGAGGTACATGTGTTACTAATATGCGGTTAGCATAATTATGCCACTTTTCCCCTATATTATTAAGAGCCATCATGAGCTCGTCTTCACTAAACTCTATAGGTGTCATGAAAGGTGAAATTATGCCACCACTTACACCACCTATGGCAAAGTCATGCCACACTATTATGTCACCATGTAGGATATGAGCGCTTACTCCTTTCATAGATGAAGAAAGAGCTTCTCTTGGATCACAATTACCTAGGACGATAATTAGGAGCTCACAGCGAACCTCACTCCTCAAGGCAGATATTACCTCCCTTAATTCGCTTATGGAGCCAAAATGCGTTAAATCACCACAAACTACGAGGATGTCATAACGTTCGTCCGAAAGATGTTGACCAAGCGCATGTACGGAATCAATATATCCATGTATATCGCTTATTACTAGTATTCTTACAGCATCATTATCTCTCATAATCACACCAGGTCAGTTAAAATATATTTCATCATGAGAGATATCCTCAGCGCAGGTCAGTATCTTCATCCCTTCCCCTGAGTTTCAGCTACTTGAGCCTCCATTAACATACGACGTCTAGCTTCTATTTTCATTAGCCTAGTTACATAGCCAGCTATCTTATTCCTAAGAGTTTTACTCTGAACATTCGTTAATTCGGCTACTAATTTTTTGTTAGTCTCGAAATCTGTAGTGAACTTATCAGGATACTTTTCAATGAGCTCTCTTGCTATGCGTTTTATCATTCTAGGCCTTACCTTCCCCATGGTATGTTCCCCAGGTCTTCATACATATAAAGATAGGTCTAACTTAAAGTTTATGTTATCATACATTAGAACTAATAAATAAATTCAAGATCACAGATATCTAAACCTCAGACAATACCATATCTCGATGCCTGAAATACCCTTAGCTCCTCTTGATAGGATATTTCGTAAAGCTGGTGCGAAAAGAGTTAGTGAGAGCGCAACTAGGGCTCTCAGAGATTTAATAGAGAAGGTATGCTACGAAATAGCAAAGGAGGCAATAATTTTAGCGGCTCATGCAGGTAGAAAGACAGTTATAAGAGAGGATGTATTGCTTGCAGCACGCCATGTGGTAAAATATTCCAATGCCATATGGGAAGGTTAAGAGTGAGGGATATCACCAGATCGTAATAGGGTTAAGCTTAAATAGAAGTGCAAGTACATAGAGCACGCTAAAGAGTAGGAGAAGGTGAGAGAATGAGTGAGAAAGCTATTCCAATAGCTCAACTTGGTGGAATTCCAGTTCTCATACTCAAGGAAGGCACATCTCGATCAACAGGAAGAGAGGCAATGAGAATAAACATAATGGCTGCACGAGCAATAGCTGAGACTTTAAAGACAACACTTGGCCCCAAGGGCATGGATAAGATGCTTATAGATAGTTTAGGAGATGTTACGATCACAAACGATGGTGCAACTATA
>QMSL01000025.1 GCA_003649665.1 Thermoprotei archaeon
AAATCTAGTAACTCTTCCCGTTGCCCGAGCTACACTTCCATCAAGCATATCCACAAACCCTACTAGAGGTATTAGCAAAGCTCCAATGAGGAGGCCAAGCTTGATAAATGCAAGTGCTGCAATGACGCTTACTCCTAAGCTTAGTAGCGTAAAGGTATTAGGGCTAAGTCCTAGTTTGGCAAGTGCCTCACCAACTGGCTGCATTGTCTTTTCGTATCTTGCTCTCAGTTTACCAAGCATGTTGATCCCCTAGTTAGTATATACTTCAATATTAAAATACACATGCTTGAAAGGTATGGTATCCTACCTAGACTTATAACTTGAGGTCTCATCGCTTTACCTATCTCTTCCATTATATCTTCACTGAAACCCTTATATCCTCCTATGAATATGGCTAATCTATAGTTCTTACTTAAGGCATCTAATACCTTAAGTATAGGTATTCCCCCTTCATCAAGTATTAGCAATGCATAATTGCCTCTCTTAATTATTCTCTCTAAGACTTCTCCCAAGCTAAAGAATTGTTTATTCCGGACTAGCTCACATATTCTCTTAGCAACTCTTAGTTCGTCCTCTAGATCATGAGGTTCTAATTCTCCTTCATTGATTACAAGACATCTTTTATTCCTATCAACTATTGTTACAGTAGTTACTGAGTCATTAAGAGTTCTTGAAAACGATGCGATTATACACCTGGCCAATACATCTAATCGTACTTCATAATATTTCCTAAGGCTGACCCTTTGAAGCTCATAATCAAACTGTAGAATGAATAAGAGCTCCCGTCTCATATATTTGAGATCAACTGAAAGCTCCCCTTAGATGTTCTTCCTAGCAACTGGCTCCCTTACCTTCCTCTGTTCCTCGGGTCTTATCTTTATTATCCTATAGTGTATTGCACACCTTATACAATAATTCTTAACTATAGTGTACCTAGGTATTATCGCTCCTTGTCTCCTCAGTTCACTAATTAACTGTGGATCTAGAGGAAGAGAGTTCACCGTAACCCTTACGGCCTTAGATCTAGGTACTAGTGCGCCACACCTATCGCATTGTACATAACCTTCCTTTCCCTTATCACCTTTATGTCTACCTCTAGACTTCCTTTTCTTGGGCATGTAAACACCTAGGTTATCTCTACTAATGAGAAGTTAATAAACATAATGTTCTTGTAATATATTTATAGGTGCACTACGATGAAAGTGCTAATTTTAGGTCATATAGCATTAGACGAAATAATTATCGATAGTAGGAGATACGTCGATGTTATCGGAGGTCCACCAGTATATGGAGGCATTGCTCTCACATCATTTAAAGATATTTCTGTCCATATTGCTACAAGCATAGGCGTTGATGCTCTTACTAAAATTCTTAATGAGTTGAAGGATTCTTCTTTATCGTTTTCTCCGTTGATAGTTTACAGTAATTATAGGACAACAAGGTATGCTTTAGTGTATAAAGGAGAGGAGAGAAAGCTTCTCCTTAAATCGAAATGTGGTCCCATATCCTATGTGATAGGCGCTTTTGATGCAGTAATGGTCTCGCCAATAACTGATGAGGTTTCTCTCAATATATTTGAATATCTGCGTAAGAATTCCGAGTTGGTAGTATTGGATCCTCAAGGCTTCTTCAGATCTCATGAAATAGGTGAGGTAAGACCATTCCTTGATAAAAACCTATTTAGGGTAATGAATAAAGTGGATGTAATTAAAATCTCTGAAGAGGAGGCATCATTAATAGACAACAATATACTTTCATGCCTTAAACTTCTCCTGAAAAGAGTAGAGGTAGCCATAATAACTAGAGGATCAAAAGGCTCATTAGTTGGATTTAAGACGAACGGAGGACTTAAGCTTGCGAATATACCTGCTTTTCGTAGTACCCTAGTAGATCCTACCGGAGCTGGTGATGTCTTCACAGCAGTCTTTATGATATATTATTTGAAGGAAAAGGATCCAGTAAGAGCTGGTTGTATTGCGAGTGCTGCAGCATCAATTGCCGTTGAGAAGAGAGGACCTACGCGCTTATCTTATGAAACATTAATGGAAAGAGCCGACGTCTTATTAGGTAATGTAAAGCTATCTGCTCTCTAATATGTCTTGCTTATCCTAATTACGGTCTTTGCATCCTTATTACACATTATGCATTTCATTCCTTTAACATCGACATCCATATCTAAGGGCGTACCGAGTATACGACCATTTACGTTGTCCTCAATGCTTAATCCACAATCAGTATTACCACACCACGGTGTAACGACTACTCCTCTCCTATCCTCGATTATCTTCACTGCCTCCTCAAGATTCTGCGTGAAGAACGTATGCTCCTCTAACCACTTTCTAGCTCTCCTCCTCATGTCATTTCTCATATCTTCAAGGATCTTAGGTATCTCCTCCTTTATCTCATCGACCTTTACTATAATCCTTTCTAAGGTATCTCTTCTAGAGACCGTTACGCATTTCTGAGCAACATCTCTCGGTCCTATCTCTATCCTTAATGGTACACCCTTCAACTCCCAATAGTAGAACTTCTCTCCAGGCGTTACGTCATCCCTATCATCAAGATGTACTCTAAGCCCTATACTTCTAAGGGCTTCTAGCACTTTATTACATAATGAGAATACCTCCTCCTCGCTCTCCTTATATGGTATTGGGACTATGACAACTTGTATTGGTGCTACGTTATAAGGCAACACTAACCCGTGATCATCGCCGTGTATTCCTATTAATGCAGCGATTACACGTTCGGAGATTCCATAACTGGTTGTATATACGTACTCATGCGTCCCATCCGGCTTTAGATAGGTGACCTCAAACGCTCGAGAGAAGTTTTGTCCAAGGTTATGTACCGTTCCAATTTGCAATGCTCTTCCATCAGGCATAAGGGTATCGAAAGCTATTGTATATACTGCACCAGCGAATTTATCCCATTCAGGTCTTCTCGATATCATGTATGGTATGCATAGCTCATCGAAGAATTTCTTGTATATCTCTATAGCTGTCCTTACCTGTTTCTCTGCATCCTCCATTGTAGCATGAGCTGTATGGGCTTCCTTAAAGGTAGTTACTTCCCTTAATCTTATCATAGGCTGTGTTGCCTTAGTTTCATACCGGAATATGTTTACAATCTGATAGATCCTAAACGGTAGATCCGTATGATCCTTTATCCAAAGCTTCCACATCTCCATTATTGCAGTTTCGCTTGTAGGTCTTAACGCCAATCTTCTTTCAAGCTTCCTTTTACCACCGTATGTGACCCAGAATACTTCCTCCTCGAACTTTCTTATGTGCTCTGATTCCTTCCTCAATATGTCCTCTGGTATAAGCATAGGGAAGAGAACTTCTTCATGACCTGTCTCATCTAATAGCTTTTTAATGATAGATATGACGTTATTTCTTATCTTCATGCCGTATGGTGGCCATATGCCAACACCTTTTACAGGATACCTATAATCATATACCTCAGCTCGTGCAATTACATCCCTGAACCACTCATTGAATTTCGTACTCCATTTCTCCCTTGGAGGAATCATTCTCTCTCACCTTACTGTAAAGATAGGACTATTTTTTAGTTTTAATAGGCTTAAATCTGATAAATAAGTTAAATAATGCCTTTCCAAATTCTATAAACGCCCTACCTATACCCTCTTCAAGTAGGACTTTCAGCAAATATTCCCAGTCTATGCAGAAGACAACTAGCACTATTATAATGAATGCTATAATTGATGTTATAAGGCTTATCTTCCACCCTACCATGTTCAGTAACGTAGTAAGGGCTTTTCTTGACGACGTAATGAACATAGTAAGCATAGTCTTTCCTATAAAGCATGCGCTGAAATACCTTATTAGACTATACTTCATCATCCCGAAAGGTACAAGTATTGCGTCATCAGGCATTGGAGTAGCAGTTGCTAGTAATATTATGAGAAAGCTATAACGACTGGTCATGTTACTTATCCTTCCTAAAGCATCCAATCTCTTCCTCCTCTCCTCTCCCGCAAGGTATCTGCTTGAAAGACCAACTGCATATGATAATAGCTTTCCTATTGCGGCTCCAAGTCCTCCTACGATGCTCAATATTAGTGTGTTAGCTCCTTGACCAGCTAATATAAAGAAGGCTATTAAATATGGTGCTGGAAAGAAGAGAATCATGTTTCCTATTATCGCTATAATGAACGCTCCAGTATACCTATACTTTATGACTATCTCCGTTAAGATAGACATTATAGTGTCAAAATCCATCCTCATCCCTCATTATGTAGAGGTTCATTACTTCTCTCATCATCATCCTCTAAAACCTTTCTTGCAAAGACTATAAATTCTGTATGTCCAACCATGAATGTTAAAGGTCTACTCTCACCAGTCTTAACCTTCCAATATCTTATAAATGTCTCTACCACCTCTATGTCTTTAAAGTTAAATTCCTTCAACTTCTCTACCGTTTTCTCCACCTGATCTATAGTAGGGCTGAGGCTTATAAAGAAACCGCCTCCCTTAAGAGACTTAAATGCATGTTCTACTACAAGCCAGGGAGAAGCTATATCTAAAATTATAGCATCAACATTCTGTTCATCTATGCCCTTAGTTATATCTTTGTGCTTAAATACCACATACTCTCCTACTCCAAGTCTCTTTACGTTCTTCTTCGCTATCCTAAGGAATTCCTCCCTTACTTCGTATGAGTACACCTTCCCATTAGGTCTGACCATGTATGCAAGCACTCCCGTAAGCGCTCCACTTCCACTTCCACCTTCGACGATTATGCTTCCAGGGCCTATTCTTCCAAGTAAGAGAATTAGACCTATATCCTTAGGATACACTATCTGCGTACGCCTCTTAACGTTCAGGACGTAGTCAACTAAATTAGGCCTCAAGATATAAACCTTTTCCCCTATATGAGTCTTGATAGAACTTCCATAGCCCTTACCTATGATTTTGTTAGCTTCTATCAGGCCAATATGAGTGTGTATAACCTTGTCACGTTCTATCGTGACTGGAAGCTTTTTCCCATTACAGTAAAGTATTACATAATCTCCCTCGCGTATTACTCCCTCCATATTACTGTACATCTCCTCTCTCCTCGAGCTTAATAGTAAGTTTCTTTATCTCCTTAGTTAACCTCTTTACCTCATTTTCTAATTCTTTAACCCTATTGTTTAGCTCTATTAAAAGCTTGAGAATTAACTCTATATCACGACTTGTTGAGAAAAGAGGTCCTGGACCTTGCCCTCTAAATGCAGCCAACCACTTATCAACATTTCCACTCATTTTGATTCCCCATTATCAGCCCTGGTGTCTCTCTTCATCAAATCTGTAATACCAACCCTCATCATTTCAGTTAATTAAATACATGCCAAAAATTTATATCTATTTGTGCATGTAAGGAGTCTGTGAGATCCCGTCTAACGATATTGATGTCAATAAAGCCTCGCTTTGCAGAGAAAATACTTAAGGGAGAGAAGAAGTTTGAATTGCGCAGATATATATTCCCCATTCCAGAACACTCGCGCATCATAGTATATGCTTCGTCGCCTATAAAGGCAATACTTGGCGAGTTTGAATCAGGACGCGTTTTTAAGGCTTCTCCTGAAGCTGTATGGCGCTTTGTAAACACTTTTCCTGACGCGGGTATAGAGGAGGAGGATTGGAACTACATTCGTGGAGCTAGATATGCTCTAGCTATAGAAGTGCTTAATCCAGTATATTACGATACGCCTATTCCGCTAGAGATTATAAGGAGGTATATTCCATCCTTCGTTCCACCGATGAGCTATCAAATAGTACGTCCTGGTTCGCCTCTAGCGCAAGTCCTTAAGCATTTAATAAAGAAATGAACGTGGCTCATGTTTTATCATAATAAAACGTTCTTCCTTCTTAAATTCTAATCTTTCATCCCAGTCATCAGGGCGAAGTGATGAATGTCATGGACGCTCTTGAGGAGATTTCACGTTACTTTAAGGGAGAACTGAAGTCTATATCACTTGACTCGCTAATTGTAGCCACTACGTATAATTATCTAAGTATTGATTATACAAGAAGGCTGAGCGTGAATGTAAGGCTATCAACAGGGACAATAGTACCTGAAGTTATATTACCATTAGATCTTAATAGTGAGCAAGGCATAAGAGATGCCTTAAGGCTTGTAAACGCTATGCTTAAAGATGTTGATAGATTGAAGCCTTCAGAAAGACGCTTCCTTTCTCTGCTAATTAAAAGGTTAAGCTCTATAGTGCCCAACATAAGAGGGGATTACTTCACCATGCGGACTAGTATTGTAGAAATTGTGGCTTAAATCTCAACTATGACTATACCCTTGCCAGGTACTATATCAAACTCTAATTCCATTGGCTTAATGGGGGTCCATCTCATTTTACGGATCACCATAATCCTTCTATACCCTCGTATGCCTTTTTCAAGTCTGAGGACTATTACGCCAGAGGCAAGATATTCTTCTATTCCATAACGGCTAAGAGCGTTGGAGCCTGTAGGAACTTCTGAGGTCATTATTGTTGTACATCCAATTCTCCTCTCTATTTCAGTTATTAATCGTCTGACGTATTCTCTAACCCAGTTTAAGCGATCTTCGCCTAATATGAATGGGGCTATTGGATCAAGCACTAATCTTTTGATATTGAATTGTTTGCTCCACTTCTCTATTCTCTCAACTAAAGTCCTTACGCCTATTTTAAGGGCTTTACTATCGAATTTCTCCGGGAATTCGCTGACTAATGAGAGGAAGTGAAGCCTATCAGTATCTATAAGCTCATCAACGTTCCAACCAAACTCCCTCACTCCATTTATTAAGCTCTCTATATCCTCATCTCCTGAGACATAAAGGCCTGGTTGTCCAAGGGAAGAAGCACCATGTATGAGGAACTGCATAGCAAATATAGTCTTTCCAGTACCTGTTTCACCGGCAACTAGGTATGTTTTCCCTCTAATTAGACCACCATGAAGGATTTGGTCTAATTTCTCAATGCCTATAGGCTCTCTAGCCCTCGTGAGGCCCACCTCTTTCCATAAGATAAATTATCTAATTCACTTTTCAATAATTCCCTGACTGCGGCTCGTATTACCTCACTTCTACTGGTAAACCTACCAGTCTTTATTAAGTAATCTATTTCCTTGATGAGATCTTCGGGCATCTTTACACTGATTGTCTTCAATAAGTATCACCTATCCTTAGGTATTAAGATAGGTGTCAATAAAAGCTTAACTGTAGATCTTCAGCATGCTATTACCTAAGGCGAGTATACAAAGTAGAGACACTTATATGCCTAAATTATCCTCTCATTTACCTTATTTAGTGAAGGATACAAATTAAAATTCCACATGACTAATGTACTACCTTTATCGTCGTTCCCTTTCTTCCCTCATAGCTAAGTTTGTAAATTCTCCCTTTAATACCCATCTTTCTTACGCCAACCCTTACTATTTCCTCGTATTCGGGGTTTTGTGTAGCTATAATTAACTGTCTTATCCCTGTTGTTGTTCCTAGCGTTCTTATTATGGCCTTTCTACACTCGCTATCTATATTGGGAACGGGCTCGTCCATTATGAGTAGTGAGAGACCTCGAGGTCTTAACTTGGAGAATGCTATTATTAGAGCTAAAGAGACTAGAACTTTTTGTCCATCGCTCATTCTACTGAGTACTGGAACCCATTTATTGTCTATACTTCTCCTCGCGTATATTTCATATATGCTTCTCTCATATCCCTCTCCTGTCTTCCTGACTTCAACTCTTATGTCTATCTCGTCGTAATCCTTATATGGATATATGTTTCTGAAAACCTCATTTGCTATTGGTACAAGCCTTTCCAAAATCTTATCCCTAACTTCTCTTTGAATACTTCTAAATAAGTTCTTTATAGTTACTAACCTGTCCCTTAACTCCACTAAAGCCTTTATCTTCTTTTCCAAATCCTTCATATTTGCGCTTGCCTCCTTAACTTCATTTATTACTCTCTCGTATTCCTCTATAGATTCCCTTACTTCTTGTAGTTCCCTCTCATATTGGCTCATCATTACTCTTAACTCACTTGTCCTTTGAATTATTGTGTGAACTTTTTCAGGCGTATACTCCATGCTTGCAATTATATCCCTCAGCTTCCTTATCTTACTCTCGTATTCCTTTAATTCCCTCTCCTTCTCCATAAATGCTATATACTTCTCTATTGTCTCAAGGTTGCTCCGTATTGTCTTAAGGGCTTTTGAGAGTTGTGCTACTCTTCGTCTTGCATCTTCAATCGCCTCTAGTAAGCTATAGTACTTCTCCTCTTCTTTTTTCTCCTCCTCTTGTAGTAGTCTTAACTCACGCTCTTTCAGCTTGAGATCAACTATCTTCTCTTCTAACATTCTTAATTTCTCAAGCACTTTAGTTAATTCCTCGATCTTATCCTTAAGTTGAGGAACTATATTCTCGTACTCTATGGTTCGTCGGCTGAGTAAGTCCATCTTTCCGATTAGCTTTTTCTCGTATTTCTCCCTCTCAATGGGCCTTTCACATATTGGACATTCCACCTTACCCTTTAGAGTTAGTTCCTTGATAACAGATTTTATTACATCAAGAAGGGCTCTTTCTCTTCCTCCCTTTTCCCTAGCTTCATTTAGCTTATTTTTCATTTCATCTATCTTCTTCATGACTTCCCTACTTGTACCATATTTTGTTATGAGAGCATCGTATTCCTCTCTTAATTTTCTAAGCTCGTCTACTTCCATTAGTAAGGCATTCAGTTTACTCCTTAACCTATTCATGACCTCTTGTGTACCTAGCACTCTCTCATTGAGAGTACTTAGTTCGTATTCGTACTCATTTTTCACATCCTCTAATATCTCTATAGCCCTTCTTGCTTCCCTTACAAAATCCCTTAATTTATCCTTTGTCACATCGATTTCCTTTATCCTTTTAGCATCTGCTTCTCTAAGAAACTCTATTAGAAGCTCTACTATTTGATCTTTTAGCCCTCGTGCCATTAATAGTATCTCGTTCATAGAGATTGTTCGTACTGCCTCAAGCTCCCTTATCTCTCTCCTTAAGCCATCAACTATTGCCTCAAGTCTTGCCACTTCATGCATGAGTGACCTCTGCTTTTCCTCAATTTCCTTTACTTTTCTGTACTTTTCCTCGTATACCTTAAGTTCTTCCTCAGCTCTTTCTCTCTTCTCCTTTATTTTCTCCTCTCTTTCTCTAAGTTCCTTTATTTTCTGCTCTAGTTCATCTGGGGTTCCGTATTTCTCCAATGTTCTTTCAAATTCCCTCTTCCTTTCTTCAAGCTCCTCTATCTTCGCCTCAACTTCCCCTATTGGTATTCCTCTAAATGCCTCTTCTAGTGCTGAAATACCAAAGAGCTTATCTAACGCTTCACTTCTTCTCATGGGAGGACCATAAATTAATGCTTCTAGAACTTCTTGTCGTATTAATATGTGTCTGCTAAAGTCCTCGTATTCTATACCGCCAAGAATTCTAGAAAGATACATCTCACATTCTTTGCCACGATATTCCTTTCCATTTACAATTATTCTTAACCTACCTCGCCTTTTACGTTGTTTACTTCTTATGATTTCATAGATATTGCCTTTGTCATCAATAAGTTTCAACTTCACTTCTGCCTCTTCTTCAAAGTCATTTATGAGATCATCAAGTTTTATACTCTTCCTCTCCTTAACTTCAAATGTTGTTCCGAAGAGGGCATATTCTATTGCCTGTAATAAGGAAGACTTACCCGATCCTACTCCTCCAGTTAATACTATCACATCAAAGTCTAGATCTACCTTCTTTAGCTTAGTGAATGAGCGAAATCCCCTTAATTCTATCTCCTTAAGCCTGAGAGGCAATACTCTCACCACGCACTATCTTTTCAATAAGCTCTCTAACATACTCCTTAGCTGCTCTAGTTCCTTCGTAGTAAAATTTCTTAAATAACTCTAGCGCTAGTTCTGCTGTTTCTTGGTCTTTAATCTTTGATATTATTAGTCTCTTCACTTCTTCTACGACATCTATTATCTCTCCTTCCCTCTTCTTGACAGCACTTGAAGCCATGTATTATCCCTTAAATATGATGGTAGTTCCTCCTTATTAGGGATACTCACAGTTGCTTCCTCTTTTTCCCTTACGCTAACTCCTCCTAGTGATATCACTTCTCTCCTCTCTAAAGATGCGCTAAGCTCAGATACTCTACCTCTTAATTCCTCTACCTCTTTTGCAAGTTCCTTTAATTCCTCTACTTTCCTTGCTAGATCGGAATATTGCCTTTTCAGCCTGAGTATCTCATCTCTGAGCGCCTTTATTTCATTCACTATCTCAGTATGTATTATTTCCTTAGTTCTCCTTGGTGATGGCCTTGGCGGTATTACTTCGTTTATCTCACCATCCTCACTAACTAGTATAAGTCCTATACCACTGCTTGTAAAAAGTCTACCATTTACGAGAGCTTTATATTTGGCACTTATTGCGACATAAACCTTATCGATGTATTCCCTTAAGACGGCTGCTTTTGTAAGGACCTCCGTAAGCTGATCCTTACTTATTAAGTCAGGTATTAACTTTATTGCAACTATATTCCTTGCATCTCTAAATAAGAGATCAATGTATTCGAAAAACTCCTCTGGTAACTGAATCTCCCCTTTTACTAATATCTGAAATCCCCTAGAGGTGAAGTATTCCTTCAAATTGTTTATAAGGGATGAGTACTCCATGGCTCCTACTCAACTCACTCCTTAGTAAATATCATCCATCCTTCCATCCTCTCCCAATTCCATGTATAATCGTCAGGTACCGCTACACTGTAAACTATACATCCTCGCCATACGCTATATTGCGGATCCTTAGTTAAAGATACGCTTACGTTCTCTATACCCTTCTCCTTCATCATAATTCTCATCTTCGTTGCTGCATCAACTGCTACTCCTTCCAGGCCTTGTGGGACTTTCCAGGCGAAGTTTCCACCGCTTAAGATTATTTCTCTGTAGAGGTATGGTTGTAATTCTATCGGGGTCCTTTGTACTGCCTCTATCACAGCTTCTGCCATATCCATCATTCCATAGAATATCCTATCCCCTATCTTTACATCTCTTGGCCTTGGCATACCTCGCTTCCAGTAGCTCTCGTAGATCTCATGATTTGGGTTAAATACATATTCTCCTATTAGAAATCGCATCCAGCCTTGATCTCCCATATCTATCTCAATCCTAGTACCGGGAACTTTAAAGACTGTTCTTAGCTTCTCCTTTTCTCTCTTACCGAACTCAATTGCCTTATTTAGATCTGCTGGAACTAACCCAACAGCCTCCTTAAACATCCTTACAAGCTTCTCTTCCTGGACTAAGTCGCCATAACCTAGATCTCTAAGTATTTCAGCTGTTATGTAATTTGCATCGCTTCCTCCACGGTTGAGAGTAACTATTGCCCTCCTTATAGGATACATCGAAATTGGACTTATCTGAGTATTACCATGGCCGGATTCGAGAACTACACATGTCGTCTTCTTCTGTGCGATTGCAACCGCTAAGGGTTGCGGTATTATAGTCACTGCCCTAACTAAGCCATATTCTTCATTTATCCTTTCATGTATTTCAAATAATTTCTCATACATGTATTTCGGAGCTATTATTGATATTGCGGCGGTTACGTAAAATCCCTTAAAGTCTCTCTCCTTAGGCTTATATTTAAGTAAACCATACTTCGTTATCTCATATATTACCTCCCATGCCTTAGTATCATTTAGATCTACTATTCCATTTCTCATAGGGTATATCATCCTCTCAGCTAAGTCTTCTCTAGCTTCTAAGTACAGTGGTATCTCAGGACCCACCACAACTTTTCTAGTTGCGCCCATAAGCTTGTACATTATCGAGGAAGTATCAGGTATATAACCCCTATTTTCAATTATATCAGGAGTTTCCCCTAAGGTTATGGGTCCAAATTTAAAGTCGCTAGTACCATAGTCCTCTCCATATGCGTATTTTCTTCGATAAGCATCTATTGTAGACAATATTTTCCCCTACCTTTTAGAAGGTAAAGACGCATATATTCCTAACGTAACTTTTTATCAAAATAATGAGCTCTCTCCCATTAGATAGCTCATCTGCGTTAGCCTATCCATTATCTCTACATATTCTCGTTCAAGTTTCCTCTTCCTCTCCTCATATTCCTTATCTGTTATCTCTCCTTTCTCCTTCTTGTTAAGTAGGTTCATGAATTCCTCTTCGAGTTCCTTCTTCCTTCTCTTAAGCTTCTTAACGTATTCCTCCATTTTCTTAGGATCAGCTATTCCCATTTGAATCAAGCCTCAGGATTATATACTACGGATTCGATATAAACGTTGGGTTAGAGCACGATGTTCCTATCTGAAGTTAAGCTAGCTCTCTCAATGGATAAGAAAGATACTATCGTTTTAGTATTAGAGCGTTTTAAGGCGCCGAGAATAATCGAAAATTTATTAAAAATGTTACCCTTAAACTCTCGAATCCTGATCTTCAAAGATGAGGGCTATGCATATATTCCATTAAGGGGATCTTTTGCCGGATCTTTTAGAACTGTCAAGAGCGTTAATAAGGGTATGATATGCTTTACAGCCCAATATCCTGGTATTGTAATAATTTTAAGGGACAATGCTAAAGTACCGTATCCATGCGTACCCATAGGTTATGTAGACGAGAAAGAAATATCGCGTCTGTTAAAGTATAA
>QMSL01000026.1 GCA_003649665.1 Thermoprotei archaeon
CCCGAACCAGATGGACCCATGACTGAGACGTATTCACCACGTTTTATCTTGAGGTTTATTCCATCAAGGGCCTTAATTATGGCAGGACCCATTGTATAGTACTTAGCTAAATCCTCAGTTTCAACAGTATATTCATATCGCATATTTCCACACCCTAAATTACTAATGAGGTATTATATAGGCATTTATACTTCATATCTTAATGCCTCAGCAGGATCTAGCTTTGCCGCTCTATATGCAGGATATATCGTAGCTACTAATGAGAGAACTACAGCAAGGCCTAAAGAGGCCACTAGTAATGATGCTATCGATGGCAGTCCTGCAAGACCAGGTAAGGGAAGCCCTGGTGCCTTTAAGGCCTCTAGTACCGCTTTTATTGAACCAAGCTTCTCCTTATATATGAAGCCATACGCAAAGGACGCTCCTACGCCAATGAACCAACCTATTATGCCGCCTAGGACTCCTATTAGAAAGGCCTCTATTAGGAATAGTTCGAGCACATGTTTATCTAATGCTCCTAAGCATTTCCAAGTGCCTATCTCTCGAGTACGTTCAGCTACGGATATGAGCATTGAGTTCATTATTCCAACTATACATACAAGCAAGCTTATGAAGAGTAACCATAATTGGAACGTCGTTATGCCCTCTCCATGAAAGAGGGCCGCTAAAGCTAGAAGGGCATCCATGAAGCCTACAGCTAAGACAACTGAGGCTATTGTTATGGCAGTTCTCACGAGACGATGTCTAATGTCCTCAAGAGCTATCCTTATTGCTTCACTAAAAGGTAATGTTATCTTGCCTATCTCTATGGCACCAGAGGTTCCACTCATCAGCTCACCTAACTATAAAATTAAAAATGCAGGTAAATATGATTTGTGCCTTGAGGTGAAACATTATGGGAAATCTGATACTTATAGGAAAGGTGTTATCCATTACGGCCCTAGTCCTGATAATGATATACATTTATATAAAACTCTTCAGGAAAGTGACGTAAGGAAGATGTTATCTTCAAGGTTAATGAAGTGTATAGAGGAAGTGCTTGGAATAAGGGAGCTAAACGTAGTCCAGAGGCTAGCAATACCGAAGATACTTAAGGGATACAATGTGCTTATAATATCGCCAACGGGTACTGGAAAGACTGAAGCAGCATTGCTGCCAATTTTTAATTTAATGATAACTAGAGGAGAGGGTATAGGAATTAACGCGATATACATAACGCCATTAAGAGCCTTAAATAGAGATATATTTAGGAGAATGGAAAGGTTAGCAAGAGAGATAGGCATAAGGATTGCCGTAAGACATGGAGATACAGCGGAATCCATAAGGAGGCAACAGGCAAGGAATCCACCTAACATATTAATTACGACGCCTGAAACACTTCAGGCCATACTTCCAGGTAAAATTCTAAAATATCATCTAATGCATGTTAAGTATGTAATAATAGATGAGATACATGAATTAGTAGCCGATAAAAGGGGAACGCAGCTCTTCTTAGCATTAGAGAGGTTAAAGAAGATAACGAAATATGACTTCCAGAGGATAGGGCTTTCAGCGACTATAGGAGATGTAAGATATGTGGCAGAATGTCTTCAAGGAAGCAGCACTAGACCTATAGAAGTCATAAATGCACAAATGGTTAGGCGTTACGAGATAGAGGTGGACATGCCTGCTTCTAATGAAGAAGACGAGAATATGAGCACACAATTTAATGTGCCTCCAGAAGTCATGGCTAGGTTAAGGAGAATACGAGAAGCTCTAAGTAAGGTAAGGAGTGCATTGATATTTACTAATACTAGGGATACAGCGGAAGCATTAGCGTTTAGGCTAAGGAGTTGCTTCCCAGAATTAGCTATTTTAGTGCATCATGGCTCCCTATCTAAAGAGGAGAGACTTGAAGCAGAAGGTAAACTTAAAAGCGGGGAGCTACAGGCTTTAGTCTGCACATCATCTTTAGAGCTGGGGATAGATATAGGAAGTATAGATCTAGTAATACAGTATGCCTCTCCTAGACAAGCCACAACCTTATTACAAAGGGTAGGGCGTTCAGGTCATAGAATAGGAGGTATTGCAAGAGGTCTAATCATAGCTTTACACCCTGAAGAAGTGCTTGAGGCGGCAGTATTGACGAAGATGGGACTGCGAGGAGAACTCGAGAAAGTACCTAGGATAACAGCACTTGACGTACTTGCTCACCAAATAATTGGCATATTACTTGATCATGATGGAAAGTTAGGCCTTAAGGAAATATATAGTATAGTTAAAGGAGCAAGACCTTATAGATCGCTTTCAGTAGGTGAATTTCTTAAAGTAATAGACCAGCTTAGTAAGGAAGGTCTAGTAAGGGTTACCGATGAGGGTATACTGTCCATAAGGAGGGGAGCGTGGAAATATTATTATACAAACCTCTCAACAATCCCCGATACTATATCGTATGAGGTGGAGGACATAATCTCTAGGAGGAAGGTTGGCGAGTTGGATATAGAATTCATCGCAAAATATGGGCAAGAAGGTCTGAATTTCATATTAGGAGGAAGGGTATGGCGTATAATATCGATAGATCATGAGAGGAGAAAAATATTAGTGGAGGAGAGCGAGAACATTGAAGCTGCAGTTCCAGCATGGGCTGGAGAGTTAATCCCAGTCCCCTTTAGATGTGCGTTAGAAGTGGCAAGTTTGAGAAGACGTATAGCAGCATATATACAGAAGGGAAGACGAAATCCACTAATGAGTTATCCCCTAAGTAAAAGAGCGCTTAACTCCGTAATCGAGTACATGAGGGAAATATGTTCGAGACGTTTACCAATACCTGATGATAGGAACGTATTGGTGGAGTTGATAAGGAAGAAGTATTTGGTGATACATGTCCCGTTAGGTAGTAATGGGTGTTATGCACTAGGCCTTTTGCTTTCTAAGCTAATCTCGGAATTGTTGAATACCACTGTAGCCTTCAGGAATGATCCATATAGGGTAATATTAACTGCAGGTACTGTACTGAGCGTTAAAGACATTATAAAGGCTCTTGATATGTTGAAGGACTGCAATTACGAAGATAAAATAAAGGAAGCTATAGCTGAAAGTATGGCTTTTAGATGGCGATTATTCAATGTGGCTAAGAGGTTTGGGCTTCTAAGAAGTGATACCGACTTCAGTGTAGTAAGTAAGAGGTTTATAGAAATGGTAAGAGGAAGTCCTGTGTATGAGGAGGCGATGAATGAGGTATTGAGAGATAAAGTTGACCTAGAAGCTCTTAAATGGTTCATAAACAGATTGAGGAAAGGAACAATCAAGGTTCATACTATAGAGGTAAATGAACCAACTCCCTTCTCAGAACCTTTAATTAAGATGTACTTCTATGATTTCATATCAGCGAAACGACCTCTCTCGGTAATAATAAACTTGTTGAGAGAAAGAATATCAAGAACGAATGTACTTCTGGTATGCCTTACATGCTTGAAGTGGAGTTCAGTACGCACGATAAAGACTCTTCCTGAAAGACCCACTTGTCCTAATTGTGGATCAAGGTTTATAGCATCGGTTAGTACATTTGATGAGAAGGAAGCGATGAGTATAATAAGGAAGCTTAGAAGGAGAGAGGGTCTTACGAGGAGAGAGAAAGAATTGTTAAAACAGATTCAAGAACGCGCGAGAATAGTGTTACTTTACGGTAAGAAAGGTGTTATGACATTAGCAGCCAGAGGTGTAGGACCGAAAACTGCAATGAAGATATTGAGAGAGGCTAAGGATGAGGATGATCTAATGATGAAGATACTTAATGCAGAAAGGCAGTATTTTAGGACACGTAGGTTCTGGGATTGATTTCACTTGAATCCATTTTATGTGGATAGTCAAAGATTATGTTAAATATACCCTGTATCCTACACCATATAGACAATGAATTACGAGGAGATAATAAGAGAGATACAAAAGAGAACAGGACTCTCAAAGGAAGAGGTAATTAGGAAAATATATCAGAAAATAGAAGAGTTAGGAGGTCTCATAAATGAAGAAGCCGCAGCATTCCTTATTGCTAAGGAAATGGGCATAGAAATACAGAAAGGAGAGATGTTACGTAAGGCAGAGCTTAAGATTGCTGACATAAGGCCAGGGATGAGAAATATAATAGTATCGGGAGTTGTAGTTAACGTCAAAAATGATGGGAGAAATACTATTCTGGAAATAAAGGATGATAGTAGGGCCAGAATCAAATTAATGATCCCCTCTGCTATGCTAGATAGGCTACCAAGAGTAGGAGATTACGTGAGAGCCATATGTAGGGATATCAGGAGAGGAGAGGAGAAATTCCTTTATGCTGAGGTAAAGGAGGGAGGAATTGTAATTAATCCAGAGGGTGAAAAGCCTTCTGTTAGGATATTCGAAGATGTTGAAGGTATACTAGTTAAAAAGATTGATTTAGGTATAAGAAATGGTAAGTACGGATCGTTATTGATATTGAAGACTAATGATGAGTATAAGGTCGTTAAGGTCGAATCAGGACTTTCAAGTCTCTTCTCTAGGCTATCTCCAGGAATGATCTTGAGAATAAAAGCATATAGAGTTGGAGGATTTTTGAACGCAGATGCAGATTACGTGACAATAAAGGGTAAAGGGAGTGTAGATCCAATATATGAAAGGGTTCTCTCTCCAGACGAGCTCAAGCCCGGCCTTAAGTTCATAGACATAAGAGGGAAAATAGTATACGTCAGCATGTTGAAGAGATATGTCGTAAATGATAATGAGATAATCATAAGGGATATATTGTTAGAGGGGAGGGGATCAATAATCAAGGTTAGACTTAAGGGAGAACTTGCTGAGAGGATAAATGAGAGCCTTAAGGGAAGGGAGATAATATTAAGGAATATGAATATAAAAGCTGACGAGCGAGGTTTGATTGCTTACTCGGGAAAGTTAAGTAGTTTCGAAATGCTATAAAAGGCTACCTCTCAAAAATAACTAGAGTGCAGAGTGGTGGAATAGTGCAGGTCTATAAATACATAATGGAGAGACTTAAAGAGGAAGGGGCCCTACACTTTACACTGATTGACCCAGATCCTAGTAAGATAGATGTTGAAAAGGCAATGGAAATGGCTAAAAGCGCAGAGGAAAGTGGCAGTGCAGCAATAATGATTGGAGGCTCACTCGGAGTATGTGAGAAGTTTCTCGATCATGTAATATTATCGATAAAGAGAGAGGTAAGAATACCAATCATATTATTCCCCGGAAATGTAAACGGCATAAGTAGGGAGGCAGATGCCATCTTCTTCATGAGCCTATTGAACTCCGAGGACATATATTACATAATAGGAGCACAGGTCATAGGAGCACCAATAATAAAGCAATACGGACTTGAGGCCATACCAATGGGCTACATAATAGTAGAGCCTGGAGAGGCTGCTGGATTCATAGGAAGAGCAAGACCAATACCATTAAAGCATCCGGAAATAGCGGCAGCATTTGCCCTTGCAGCACAATATATGGGAATGAAGTTTGTCTATTTAGAGAGAGGTTCAGGTGCTGAAAAACCCTTACCACCATACTTCGTAAGGAAGGTATCGAGCATAGTTGATATACCGATCATAGTCGGAGGAGGGATAAGGGATGGAAGAACTGCTAGAGAATTAGTGAAAGCAGGCGCAAGTATTGTGGTGACGGGAACTATAGCTGAGGAGTCGAGAGATAAATTAAAAGAAATAGTTAATGGAGTAAGGGAAGGAGGCTTATTAAGAAGAGGCGCGAAGACGTGAGAAGAAGGGAAGAAGAGATACGTAGCTACTTCAATTATCTTAAGGAGAAGTTCTACGAGATATACGAAATAGCATCAAGAGCTCGTGCTAAAGGTATAGATCCAGAGCCCTTCGTGGAAATAAAGCCAGCTAGGGATCTAGCCGAGAGAATAGAGAAGTTAATTGGAATAAAAGGAGTTGCCAAGAGGATAAGAGAGCTTGAGAAGGAGATGGATAGAGTTCTTGTCGCGTTCAAAATAGCTGAAGAAGTAATTGATGGCGAGTTAGGAGAACTTAAGGGTCTAGATAAGAGAATAGAGATGGCCATAAGGACGGGTCTGGCCATACTAACTGACGGAATTACTGCAGCTCCTCTCCAAGGTATAGATTCAATAAGGATAAAGCAAAACGATGATGGGAGTAATTATCTAGCAATATATTATGCTGGTCCTATTAGATCGGCTGGAGGTACTGAGCAGGCGCTTAGTGTATTATTAGGAGATTGGGTTAGACAAAGAGCAGGACTGGAGAAATACAAGCCGACAAAGGCCGAAATAGAGAGATATGTCGAGGAGATAAGGATCTACGAAAGGTATGTAACAAGATTTCAATACCATGCATCTGATGAGGAAATAAGATTCGTGGTAAGCAGGATTCCAATTGAAATAACAGGCGTGGCCACAGATCCAGTGGAGGTCAGTATACATAGGGATCTCCCGAGAGTTGAGACTAATTGTGTTAGAGGTGGAGCATTAAGGGTAATAAATGATGGAATAATAGCTAAGGCTAGGAAGTTAAAGAAGATAATAGATGAGCTTGAAATTAAGGGATGGAGTTGGATAGATGAGCTTATTAAACTTAGAACTAACGATGAGAGCAATTCCTCAAATAGTAACGAAAAGATAGTTGCTGAGGATAAATATTTAGCTGACTTAGTCGCAGGTCGTCCTGTATTCTCCCATCCTTCGAGAAAGGAAGGATTTAGGATAAGATATGGAAGATCTAGGAATACGGGCCTTGCCGCAATAGGCATGAATCCTGCAACAATGATAATACTTGATGAATTTCTTGCCATAGGGACACAAGTTAGAATTGAAAGACCTGGCAAAAGTGCAATAGTAATGCCTGTTACCACAATAGAAGGCCCTATAGTAAAATTAAAAGATGGAAGTGTTCTTCAAGTCAATGATGTCGAAACAGCGAATAAAGTAAAGGACTTAGTAAGTGAGGTAATATTTACTGGAGACATATTGGTCGCATATGGAGAATTTAAGGAGAATAATTATCCTTTAGTTCCAAGTGGATACTGTGAGGAGTGGTGGGCGGAGGAACTTCGAGGAGCATTACGTAAAAAACTCGTATGGAATCTCATACCATATTTGGATCCTGAGATTAGAGGTATAATGAAGATCATAGAGGACCCTCTACATAATAAGCCAGATGCCGTACTTGCGTTGAGGATTTCTGAAAAATATGGCGTGCCTTTACATCCTAAGTTTACCTATCTATGGGACTTTGTAACATTAAGCGATGTGATCCTACTAAGGGAGGAGTTAATGAAGGGAAAGATCGAAATAGATGATAAGGGTATTGTTAAGCGAATTCTCTGTAAGTTGACTAAAAGAGCTAAAAGAGCCTTAGAACTCTTAGGCATACCACATAGGGTGATCGGAGATCATGTAGTTATA
This sequence comes from Thermoprotei archaeon, assembly GCA_003649665.1. Taxonomy (GTDB): domain Archaea; phylum Thermoproteota; class Thermoprotei; order QMSL01; family B3-G16; genus B3-G16. Next base: position 7,409 of record QMSL01000026.1, read on the forward strand.
GAAGAGCACGCACCAATAGTATATAGACTCTTTGCGCTCAATAAAGGACATATTGACGTTAAGAGCATAAGAGTGAAGAGCGTGAAAGAGTTCTTTGAGAAGATTAGTGGATTGAAGCTAAGGGATAAGATCACGATTGGTACAGGTATGAGAATGGGTAGACCAGAAAAGGCAGCACCTAGGAAAATGAAGCCTCCAGTAAATGCTTTATTCCCAATTGGGGAATATGGTGGAAGAATGAGAAACCTAAACGATGTAATGAAGTATAAAGCTGTCGTCCTTGATCTAAATATACGCAAATGTTCGAAGTGTGGAAGAAGAACCTTCGATTACAGATGCAGCGTATGTGGATCAAGAACAATAAAGATAAGAATATGTCCTAAGTGTGGAAGAGAAACTCTTAATAATGTGTGCCCGGTATGTCAAAGCCCTACGGTAAGTCACATACATCAAAGAGTGAATCTAAGCGCATATATCAAGGAGCTTGCAAGGAAATATAATGTAATAGTTCCTAAACAGGTTAAGTGCGTAAAGGGCTTGATCAATGACGATAAGGAGCCCGAACCTCTAGTTAAGGGAATATTAAGAGCTAAATACGATCTAATGGTGTTCAAGGACGGTACTATACGATATGATGCGACTAACGCTCCATTGACACACTTCAAGCCTAAGGAGATAGGGGTAAGTGTTGAGAAATTAGTTGAGTTAGGCTATAAGTACGACTATAAAGGTAGACCTTTAAGGAGCGAGGAGCAATTAGTTGAGTTAAAGGTGCAGGATATAATTATACCGAGGAAGTGCGGTGAATATTTACTTAAAGTTTCGAAGTTCATAGATGAGTTGTTGGTTAAAGTATATGGTATGGAGCCTTACTATAAGGCCGAGCGTGTTGAAGACCTCATAGGGCACCTTGTGATAGGATTAGCACCACACACGTCAGCAGGAGTCCTAGGTAGGATTATAGGCTTTACTGATGCTAATGTCATATATGCACATCCATATTGGCATGCTGCTAAGAGGAGGAATTGCGATGGTGATGAGGACTCTGTGATGCTAGCATTAGATGCTCTTTTAAACTTCTCAAGGCATTATTTACCAAGTAAAAGAGGCGGCGTAATGGACTCGCCACTAGTTCTCACTTTAATTGTAGACCCAAGAGAAGTTGATGATGAAGTACATAATATGGATGTGGTCGATAAATACCCTCTAGAGTTCTACGTAAGAACTCAGGATGAGGTGCCGCCATCCGAGTTAAGAGATTTTATTGAAATAGTTGAGGATAGGTTAGGGAGAGGTAATGTCTATTACGATATAAGGTTTACACACGATACTGAAGATATAAACATTGGGCCTAAGGATACAAGCTATAGATTACTCAAGACCATGAGGGAGAAAATAGATGCACAGTTACGTGTGGCTAAGAAAATCAGAGCAGTTGATGAGGATGACGTTGCAGAAAGACTCCTAACTAAACACCTTCTTCCAGATCTCGCTGGAAACCTCAGAGCTTTCTCTCTCCAGGGGATCAGATGTACTAAATGCAACACGGTATTTAGAAGAGCCCCGCTTCGTCCAAAATGTCCACTCTGTGGTGGAAACCTTGTGCTAACCATACATCAGAAGAGTGTCATGAAATACCTTAAATTCATAATTGAAATCGCGGAGAAATATAGGGTGAATGATTACATAAGGGAAAGGGTGAACGTGTTAAGCGAAATACTTAAGTTCCTATTTCATGAGGGAGTTAAGGAGACTTTAGTCCTCGATGATTATATGAAGGTGATGGAGAATGCATATAAGGGAGTTTCAGGAGATGATGAGGAAGATATATTTTAAGCGTGACTCTAAAAGGGGGATAGAAAGGACGTACATATGGCTAGTTGAGGAAGTCGGGGAGCTTGGTAGAGCTATTCTTTCAGGTAACAAGGATGCAATGAAAATGGAGGTAGCAGATGTGCTCGCATGGCTGGCTAGTATATGTAACCTCTTAGATATAGATCTAGAAAAGGCGAGCTTAGAGAAGTATCCAGGAGTTTGCCCTAAGTGTGGTAAGTCTCCCTGTGTTTGCCCTTTTAATTAGGTTATGAGCCTTAATAGTATTACAATGGTTATAAGGAGGAACGCGGAGAATATCACAACTTTAGGACTAACTTTTATACCTTTGATTTCCTCCTCGAAGAATCGCATAAGGCCAGCGGATGTTACTGGCATTGGTCCTTCTCTACGTCTCCTTCTTGACATCTTCCCTCCTCCTAAGTTCTAGTATTAATTCACCATATTTTAACTTTCTCACCTCATCTGGTTTAAGAGGCTCGATCTTTAAATCCTTAGCACGTGGAACTACCATAGAGCTATTACCTAATGGATCCTCAATTATGAAGGTGAAGGTAAACTTACCCTCTAATGCAAGTTCTAGCTTCTTTCGTATTTCCTCGCGTAATACCTTATCCTCACATAGGAGATCAAGTAGGTCTAAGAAGCGGATTATGTATCCCTCTATCGTTGTTATCTCACCTTGCGATAAGGGACCAGGTTCTATCATAAGTCCTAATTCGGGTATCTTTATTGTTGCTGTCATTGATCTTATTATTCTAGCGCTTAAATCCCTTACGTCCTTTACCTTATACGATATCCTAATTGGTTTGCCTTGCTCTATGTTAAATACATCTACATGTTTATACCCACATCTATCACATTTAGTACTGATTATCAATATCCTTCCAACATAAGGGATTTCGTGAAGTGCCTCAACTATTCTAAGCGATTTATTAAGACATGAGGGACACACATCAGTATAATCATTAAGTACCTTGGGTCTGTATTCCTTTGAGCTCACATAGTCCTAAGTCAGGAAGCTACATAAAAGTATTATTGCTACATATTCCAGAACTATCGGAGTTTAAGTCCACACTAAGACGATATATCGAGGGTATTCGCTAAAGAGGAAGAGCATTAGGCTTTAATCAGAGAGAATAATATGATTAATATAGAGAAGTATGTCGTTCATTCCAAGTCCTGAGGATATAAGGCGTATGAGGATAAAGGCAGGACTTACGCAGAAAGAGTTAGCAGAGAGAGCTGGTGTAAGTCAGTCGTTAATCGCTCGTATAGAAAGAGGAAGTGTGGATCCAAGGCTATCGACCCTAAGAAGAATACTGAGTGCATTAGAGGAGGCGATGAGAGGAGGTGTTAAAGTAAAGGATGTAATGCATTCACCAGTAATTACGGTTCAAATTGATGACACAATAGAGAAGGCAGCTAGATTAATGTGGAAATACGGAATTTCACAAATCCCTGTACTAAGTGGAGATAGAGTTGTAGGTACAATATTCGAGGATAGTATAATCAGAGCAGTCTTGGAAAATCCAGGTGAAGATGTAGGTAAGTGGCGCGTTGAAAGGATTATGGGAGATGTATTGCCAATAGTATCACCGGAGGAAAGCCTCGAGACCGTATCTAGACTTCTTATGCGCGAGCCTGCAGTCCTAGTCGTTAGTAAGGGAAAGGTTATCGGAATAGTTACTAAAAGTGATTTAATAGCACATAAACTACTCATAACATACTCTGAGAAGGGGAAGACCTAACTCTATATATGCGACCAGCCCTCGATCCCTTACGATCTAAATACCCTGTCTGATAGAAGCGAAGGAGATAAGTCGCTAATGAGTTTAGCTTTACATCAATGCCATAATAACGTTTAAGGATATCCTTAAGATCCTTACTAGTAAACCAAGTGCCATCTCCGAAGTGCACCATTATAGCATCCCATATCACGTCCTTTAATTGGGATGGACGGGAAGCAGATATAGGCTCTGAACTAGAAGATTCGTTATACTTACCCGTCATTAAGTTCAGCATTTCCAGGATTTGTAACACTCTTTGTTCATCTATTTTACCACCTTCAATAGTTATACTGATACGCTCACCACTAGGCAGTTTGTCTTCTATGCGAATCTTCAAAATACACCACCTATCCGTTTCATAATCGGTAGAAGATTCTATTATAGGAAACATGTAAAATAAAAAGAGTAGTTATCAGTTAAAATAGACAATAGAGAATTATCTTCAGTTATTTTTGTATTTTAACTGATAACTACGCGATTCATAAAGTAGTAACTGATCAAATTTAATCAAAGGGAATGTTCCACAGGAAAGAGAGGGGTCCTAGAGATTGCCTGTAGAGAGGAAATATAGTAAAGAATAAGAGGGCGATAAGAATAGTATGTAAGATGCTAAGCTTAAAAAATCTACAAACTACGGGTGAATAGTAGGGAATCTACAATCGAGGTGATAAGATGGCAAGATGTGCAGTATGTGGCCATAAGTTGCCAAAGATAAGAATAAGGAAGGGGAAGATAATAGTGATTAGGTATGGGGAATGTCCGAATTGTAAGGGAAAAACGAGTTAACTAATTACTTGAGACGCTCTGTAAATGCGTACGTTAGCACCATAGTGCCTAGCTAAATCGGCTATAGCTAAGGCAGTCTCTAGTTTAGAACATTCGATAACGCTTTTCTGAACTTGAATCCCATCATTTAACGCCCTCTGAATCCTAAGCAAGTTTCTATAAAAAGTCGGGGGAATATGCTTAGATGATGATACGCTAAAATCATATACCACCAAGTAAACATCATCGCACTCCATTATTTCGCGTCTTTCACGGATGGAATCTAATATTATGGAGGCTATTGTCCTCCTTCCCATAATGATACCTGTAAGGATAGAGATAAGAGATATAGATAAAGATAACATACAAAATTTAGAGTACCCTCAGACCCCTCTCTTTCCTGTGGAGAGCTATGAATAATCCTTCTAGAAATTTATTTTAAGAATTACTATTATATTTTCATCCTCGAATTAACGAATGGAGTATATTTTCATTATAATCATCTTCATTCATCATGGAGTTCTTCTATCTCCAAAAGAAAAGAGGGGGTCTGGGGGTTTTTATATGCAAATGCATC
>QMSL01000027.1 GCA_003649665.1 Thermoprotei archaeon
ATAAGGACTAGTGCAAATTTCGTAAAAGTCCAGGATAAGTGCTTATACATATTCTTCAGATGGATTATCGGCATATCTCCTCAGATAAGACTAAGAAGAGTAATTAAGTATCCACTATCGTTATTAAAACATTCGATAATCTCAAATATCGTCAGATATATGCTCTCATCGTCTGGAGATCTAGTCCATGGGGATGGTAGTTCCTGTAATATAGCTAGTCAATACCTTTCTCTTGATGTTCTTAGGATATGTGCTCCCATGCTTACCTCCTTTAGAATTAGGAGAGAAAATAATATACTATCCTTATCTTTAAGGTGGGCATCTTCAGTACTTCCCTTACGTATATTTACTACATATCCTGTACGTACTGAAGATTTAAGGGGTCCCATTCCTGCCTATGATGTCTCCTCTTCTGACGCACTGCTTGTCCTTTCACTCTGACCTTGTAGCTCACTAACCTTCTCCTCAAGTATCCTTAATTGTTCCTCAAGTTCACGCTTTATCTTATGATATACTTCATCAAGTAGCCTTCCTTGTCTTTTTAGCTCCTCAAGTCTTGCAAGCTTCTCTTTAATCTCGCTAATGCTGACCCCTGTGAATGGTAGTCTTGCCTGGAACGCATGAAGAATGCATAATTTTTCCACGTTCTCCAATCGTTGTCTAAGCACATTCACGTCCTCACGTAATCTTTCCATCTCCTTCTGTATGCTTTCTGTATTCTTCTTTAATTCCTCCTCAGTAATAAGGCCCAGCTCATATCTTACGCTTAACTCCCTTAGCTCATCTCGATATCTCTGAAGTAATCCCTCAAGTTCAGATAATTTTGAGAGGACTTTTGGTTTATCTAAGACCCACGAATCCAATAACCTTCTAACTATTTCCTTATAACTCTTCCAAGCCTTCTCAACTTCTTTCAACTCTTCTTCATACCTATTAAGAATACTATCTATCTCGGCCATCATCTCTCACCTACAACATCCTTATATATTCCTCTAATTCCTTACGCAACTTCTTATACGTTTTTTCGTCTATTTTGCCCTCTTTATACATATCTTCCAATTTAGTCAAGCTTTCCTTTATGCTCTCCGGTGTAATCTCTACCAATAGAGGACCTATGCGTTTAATATGCTCTTCTAGTAGCTCTTCTATATGCTTTATTGCACCTTGTATCTTCTCAGCCTCTGTACGTGTTTTCTCAATAGCTAATTGTATCTCGTTAAATGTCTTCTGGTACACTGTATCATCAATCATACCAAGTTCTTTACGTACCTCTAGTTCGTTTAAAGTAAGTTCAAAACCTTTAAGTTCCCTATCTAAGCTTGAGAGCCTCCTCTCTAATACTCTCTTATAGCTATTCCATCCGCGTATTACCTTTTTAGCTGCATCACTGTACGCTCTCCATAAGTCATTTAGAGATCGAATGGCCTCCTCCAGCTCTCTTATCCTGTCCTCTAAGCCCCTTTCGAGAATCTCGATTACCGCTTCTTCACGACGTACCTCTTCCTTCTCTACTCTTTCCTCTCTTTTCTCCTCTTTCTCCCTTCTTGTCTCAGCCCTTATGAACATAGGACATTCTTCATAATTTGAAAGACATGGTGCTAAGAATGGATTAACCACTGTGTTCATAGCAATGCATACGAACTCCTTATCACTCCTCTTCCTGAGATATGGGCAATGTCTCATTCTTTCAACCTAGTCGATAAAATATTGTATTCGATGAGATATATTAATAATGTTAACGTGTATCATAAACCGAGCTCTCCTCTCCATATATCAACGGTCTTCGAGACTATGAACTCTATTGGAAATCCTTGTCGATTGACACCAGGACATAGGGCGTCAACATATACATATAATACAAGCCCATCTGCACATATGTATTCAGCTAATTGTGGAGGTCCTGCTTCCAATAAAGGTACTAATCGAATATATAATGGATATAATTTACACACTAGAGGTCTTTCGAAGTATATCTTACAAAATGCTTCTCCTCCTCTCCATAGGAGAAAGATACACTCTGAATTGGGCTTAGATCTTAATATCTGCTTTCCGCTTCTTTCAATAACAACATTACCGTACTTCCTTGTAAGGTTTATAGCTTCCTTAATAGTTAATGGGACACTATATACTATACAACATCTCCCACATCTTATGCACTTCCAAGAACGCACAAGCCTCCATGGTATATACTTATGACCTCCCCTCATATTTCCTTCAGTACCCCCATTTTCTCCTACGTAACTATCTTTTTCTCATATTTTGTAATCCAAGCTTTGTCTTTTGCTAGACTCATATCTTTTTGTATTATAGTACTATTTAGTTCGACTAGGCCCCACTATTTTCACGTTGTCCTCTGGCGTATAAGCTTATTGCTTTTAGATACATTGAGTAATATACCCTTAAGGTTAAACTACATTCCGATTAATACGAGAACCTTCTTTAATTAAATCCATTAGAACGCTTTCACATTACGTATAGCCTCACAACTGGGGATATTTTCCCAAAAGCGTCTTTCGGAAAACATTAAATATATGCTCGCTAATATTTTCACTGGGTCTTCAACGTTCCCGAATGGGATAGGATGAGAAGACCCGAGTCGCTCCCGGCTCAACTTCCTCTATCGTCTTCTTAAGGATATCATATGCGTATTTTCTAAGTTTCACCAACTCGCTTTCGTTTCTTGCCTCGCCTATTATTCTAAGTACTGGCTCTGTCCCGGAGGGTCTAAACAGGATCCAATTTCCATTATCAAGTATTATCTTCAATCCTCCAAGCTTTATCGCTTCTCTTGAATTAAAGGAGTTATTCATTTGCTTCATTATTTCATTAAGGAGCTTTCTATTCTTGATTGGAATTTTCTCATGAAACTTCACGTATCTTGGCATATCTTGAATCACTCTAGATAACTTCTTTCCCTTTCTTGCAAGATATCCTACTATTATGAGTGCTGCAAGTATGCCGTCTCTTGTTGGATTTATCCTCCTTATTATCACCCCACCACAACTTCCCTCACCACCAACTTCGACGTTATGTTTTATCATAGCGTCTATGACGTTCCTCTCACCAATATCTGAGTATATCACTTCTACTCCGTAATCTTTAACTATATCCTTTATAAGCTGTGATGTAGCTATATTAACAACTACCTTGTTGCTTTGAATGCCACCTAATAAGGAGTCCTCAAGAAATGCTTTTATGACTAATGCTAGCGTGTAATCTGGATCTAGTATTTTGCCATCATCGCTTATAAGCACTAATCTATCTGCGTCACGATCATGAGCTAAACCTAAATCATTACCTTTTACTAAATCCTTAAGATACATTAAACTTCTACTCGTGGGCTCATAGTCTCTGAACGGATTTGTGGGATCTGTGTTTACGACGATTGTTCTACACCCTATTTTCTTAAGTGCTATTGCTGTGACCTTTATGGCAGAGCCAGCTGCAGGATCAATCACAATCCTCATATTAGCGTTTATTTTATCAAAATATCCTACTGCTCTAATCAAGTAGTTTATATAATCATCTATTATGTTCACCTTGTGTACACTTCTTAATCTTTTATTCAAGCAGTGCTGAACCTTACTCTTAAAGTTTCCCTCGTAGTATGTTTTAACTATCTGATCCATTATTTCTTTGCGTATAAACATGCCTTCGGAATCGGCAAACTTAAGGGCATTCCATTCTATTGGATTATGAGAGCCTGTTATGACTATAGCACCATCAACTCCTAATTTCCTTATAGCATAAAACACCATAGGCGTAGGGCTTATTCCTAAGTCATATACCTTAACTCCCATCGATAGAAGGCCTGATATCGTAGCCTCCTTCAGCACATCACTAGATGGTCTAGTATCAGTACCTATCACAACACTATCAGGGTCCATTACTTCAGCATAGCTCATAGCAAACTTAGCAACTACATCCGGAGATAAATCTCTGAATGCTATTCCTCTTATCCCTGAACTCGAGATTATCATAAGTACTCCTCTGTCTGTAAATTTAATTTATTTAAAAAGTATTTAAATCTTAAAGTTTGCCTATCTACTGAACATCTCCATTACATGCTATGATATCCTTTTTATAAGGTAGCATTCATATTAACTATGAGGGATGATGTCTCTTGAAATGCCCTCGTTGCGGAATAGAGGTATCTGGTGATTACTGTCCTTCGTGTGGTTTATACATGAAATTAGGTCAGTTCTCATTTCAGCAAGTAGGTTTACGTAAAGGTTTACTTTTAAGAGCATGTGTTTCGTCAGTAGCTATTATTGTGTCTATAGTGTTGGTAGTATTCTTACGCACGTATTCCCCTTATATAGAGATCGTCGCAATGTTAATTGGTTTCTCAGCGGTAATAAGCTTAATTACAAGTATACTTGCATTAAGAGAGAAGGAGAGAGAACCATGGCAGAACTATCCTGACGCTAGGCCATTCTCTTCCGGCGAAAGGATATTGTGTACTCTTCTACAATCTTCACATTTCATTATAGTCACTGAGAAACGCTTCATTAAGTTAAAGAGAAAGCGCTTTAGAAAAGGCTACGAGGTAAAGTATGAAGTTCCGTTAGCTAAAGTAGACGATGTGACTTCTATAAGAAGAAGAACTCTTGCTCTTTCTTCATTACTATTTGTAATTTCTATGTCATTAACATGGTTCTGGATAGCTAGTATGGCATTAAAAGCAAATATGTTGAGAAAGGATCAAGCCCTTCTCTTCTGGCTTTTAATAATTCTGCCAGCATTCATTCCGACGTCAAATACATATTATGCGCTGATAATTAACGGATCGGTTGATCCAAAATCGAGGATACCAGTACCTGTTGAAGCCATGAGTGAATATGAGCCTGTATTGGAGTATGTATCCTCGTTTATCTCATGCCTTATTGAGGCCGTTCGTTCACGTTAATTCTCCTATCATGTTCTTAAGTACGACATATGTCAGTGGGTCCTCTAATCCATTTGCAATTCTTAGCGTAGTCAGTATCATTAAGCCTCCTAATTCTACGCTTAGCGTAGTCGAGTGGTGATTATGAATCCATCCCTCAAAGTATCCTGTTATTTCATCGTCAACGATTTCCTTACTTCCCTTTATACCTAGCTCCGGTAGTATATTCATGAACTCTACGCCCATTATATGACCATTCATGAACGGTTTTACTATACGCCTCCGTCTAGCATAATGAAAACCAGTAATCCATCCTCCTCTAAGGGTCTCTATTTCGAATTTTCGACCATTAATTTCTATCCTCCCATTCTTAGTTATAATAACGATGCTTCTTCCTCCTTTGCGAATGTAATCGATTAACGCTCTATCTATTCCTGTTGCTATAACTAGATCACAGCGGATGAGATCACTTTTACTTACTAATGGGAATATAGCCTCTTTAGGCCATACCCTGCTCACATCATATACTTTAACATTCTCCTCTCTTAACTTCTCTACTACATTCTCTGGTATAATGAATATCCTGTATTCGTTACTTGCGAGCACTTCCCCACTTTTATCTAACAACTCTACCTTTAACTTAGCTTCCTTAACGTTATTAACATGAGGCATTCTTAGTCGAAGAGTCCCCAGTTCCTCAACACCATATGCCCCAATTTCTCCTATATTGAGGACCTTATATACCTCGTCGTTAATTTTGCATATTAAGGTTCCATCCTGTACGCTCTCTCCACTTATGTTAGAGCATAATATGCTACAATGTAATATCTCTTGGGACCAAAATGTGTACCTTTGTAAAGGAATTATTAGTAGGATTGGACTATTTAATTTCGCTATATCCCTAATGCTAATTCCCGGCTTCTCAGTATAATCAAAATTCAGGAGACCATTACATTCCCAGAATACGTCGTTAAGTTGTGTAATCACATATCCGGATATCTCCTTCCTACTCCTTATTTCCTCTATGGCTAACTTTAAGAGAGTATATGCATGCTTCTGTGTTTCAATAGCTAATTCTTCATAACTTTTCCATATCTCATCGAATTTTAGCTCTTTGTATCTTTCCATAAATCCTCTTGGACTTCCTGATTCCCATCCTCCTCTCGTATTCCTATGAATCTTTACGGGCAAACTCCAGAAACCTATTTCTGATATTATTATAGGTTCCAGACCTGAAGGTCCCAGCGCCTTTTCATGAAAAGTGTAAGAAGGAGAGCCAATTATCTTATCTAGTTCTTCCTTAAAGGTTCCAATTCTCTCGGGTAACTGGGGGTATATGTGAAAATCATTTATATCCGTGAATATGTGAGGTCCTCCTGAATTGTCGACTATAGGCCGGGATGGATCTAAATTCTTCGTGATTTTGTAGAGATCGAGGAGCCACTTTCTGTCATCGGCCCTATCTATGTTTAATCCCCATCCTTCATTTGCAAGCCCCCATATTATTACGCATGGGTGACCTCTATCCCTTCTGATCATGCTTCTAAGAGTTGCTAAATACTCCTTTCTTGACCTCCTACTATTTACCTCAGCATTTGGGACCTCTTCCCATACCATTATACCCTCCTCATCACATAAGTTAAGATATTGCTTACTGGGTACCTTTAAGTGAATTCTGACCAAGTTAAAGCGCATGTCCTTTATTGCCTTTATCTTTTTCTTCAATATGGTTAGGGGGATACTGTAAATAGTACTTGGGTGGAAGTCCTGATCAAGAATACCGACTATATACACCGGACGGTTATTTATGAATAGCTTGTTATCTTTTACTTCTATCTTTCTAAGTCCTATTCTGGTAAATACCTCATCAATTATTTCATCCCCTTTTATTAGCCTTAAATACACCTTATAGAGTGCTGGATTTGACGTACTCCATGGGGTTACCTTATCTAAAGTCGTTGAGATACTTACCTTGACCAAGTCCTCCTCTCTTACTCTGGGTAATTCCTTACGTGAGATATGCCTCTTCCCGTAAGGGTCAATGATTTCCATCTCAACGAAGTATTTATCTACTATTATCTTAGGTAAATCCTTTATCTCGACATTAAACTTTATGTTTCTCTCCTCGAGCGATACCTCAGAGGAATACCTTGAGATGTATGAGCTACCTCTAAATTCTAAATATACGCTCTGCCATGGTCCTCCTACATAACTATACCAAGATTGTTTTCCTATCAATGCCTCCCTTAATTCATCAGGCTTAGGTAAGTAAACGCGTAGCATTAGTACGTTATAGCCTTCACGAACGCTATTCGTAACTTCGAATTCGAATTGTTCATAACCTCCCTCATGAGCTCCTATGTAAGTACCATTAAGCCATATATCACATCGCCAATTAACTGCCTCAAATATAATGAAGGCTCTTCTCTTTCTGAGATCAATCTTAGGTAAATAGAATGTCCTAGCAAACCAGCCAACTCCATGATAGTTTTCATATTTAGGCAAGGCCTGCCAACATCCAGGTACCGTTATCTTATCCCAATCCTCAAATCTATCATGAAGATACCATCTCTCCGATATACCCCGGTCATTAGGATCTGGTTTGAAGTACCATTCTCCATCTAGCAATATCTTTATTCTCATTGACTCCACCTGTATTCCGCAGAGTTAATTTACATACGTGCTTTAATATGCTTTTTAATAATATCTTGAGATCTTTACTGTTCTTTCAAACTTAAACTACCGTTTCCTCCATCGACGTACTTAATTCTATTAAGTTCTCTATCCCTGATGTCCTTACCTTTAGCATGAATACGTTTTCTATCTGAAAGAGTCCTGCTGGATTTCTCATCTCGACTAATATCTTTATGGGCTTCTCCTCACCACGTCCTATGTATACACGCTTTATGGCAAGAGCAGAAACAGCATGAATATCTGCCTTACCCAGCCTATAGGGGACTCTAGCCCTCCCTTCAGCCATATCAGTACCATCTGCTACTTTTACTACACCTGCTTCGAGAGTAAGTGCTTGTACTCTCTCGTCATGCGCATAAATTATATGTAGGATCTCCTGCCTTATTTCAAACATCTTATATCTAGGAACTAACTGAGGTAAAATTCTATCAAGTATTGGCCTTGCTAGAATACATCCATGAATATGGTGATTATCCCTATGTATCGCATTCCCTATATCATGGAGGTATGCGCCGATCATTACTACTAATTTCGCTAATCTTACGTTAGGAACGACCTTATCTCTTATCGTGGTTGGTACTATTCCTGACTCTATCAGTAGATCGAGCAGTTCTAGTGCAGCTCCTGCAACTATTCTGGCATGAACAACTCCATGGTCATTGTACTTAAGTCTAGTCACTGCCATCACATTTGCCATCTTCATAAGATCTTGTATTTCTTCATCCTCTTCTAGGACCATATATGCTTTCTCAAGAAGGGAGTCCTGAGTTACATGTTTTATTATAAGATCTGGACCCACTACCTCCAAATAATTCCCCATAAGAAGCTTAAGGTACATGTTAAATAAATAGTGATTTTTACATAGCGCCTATCTTTCCCTCTTTCCCTCAATGAACTCTATTACCCATTGTTTTGCCACATGTGGCGGCGCGTGTACTGGCGGGTTCTTAAATGCCCAAGCGCTAACGCTGATCAATGGCCCTCCTATTCCTCTATCAAGCGCGAGCTTTACAAGGCGTACTACATCAACCATCATTCCCGCTGAATTGAATGGATCGTAAACTTCAAGCATTACTTCAATTCTAAACGGTACGTCTCCAAACTTCCTTCCTTCTATTACCATATGTGCTATCTTCTTAGAGCCAAGGAATGGAATGTACGCTACAGGCGCAATATAGGCGTTGAAATCATGAGTAGCCATTTGTTTCACAGCTCTCGTCTTGGTATGCTCCTTCCCCTCCCTTCTATACATAAGGTTAGCGAAATCAGGCGTACCTCCTACATTTATTTGATAGGTGTTCTCTATTTTGGCACCTCTTAGATCTATTAGATTAACTAGCGTCTTATGTAATACTGTAGCCCCGATCTGATTTTGCACATCATCTCCAGCAAGCGGGACATTCATTTTCATGAATCTCCTCTGCCATTCCTCGCTTGAAGCTATAGGCGCTGGCATTGCATTGATGAATGCGACTCCTGCCTTCATGGCCTGTTCAGCATAATAACTTGCGGCCTTCACAGCACCAGTCGGCAAGTAGCATATTGCAATCTCTGCACCATAATCCTTTAATGCCTTAGCTACATCCACTTCTTTCTCGTCACTTACCTGTATTAATGTGCCCTTTAAATGGGAGTCTACTCCATCAAGAACTGGTCCCTTTAAGACTGGTACGTCTAGCTTTGGAACTTCCGTTATCTTTAACGCATTATTAGGAGGAGCGAATATTGCTTCAGCTAGGTCTTTACCAACTTTATTCTTATCTACATCAAATGCTACTACGAATTCTATATCTGTGACCTTATATCCTGCTACATCGGGAAAAGCAACTCCAACTACGTTCTCTCCTCCTTTTTGCTTGTAGTAATAAACACCTTGTACTAGCGCTGATGCGCAATTTCCCACGCCAATTATCGCAACCCTTATTTTCCCCACTTTCGCACCTAACTACTTATATTAATAACTGTGAATATAAATCTTCCCCTATAGTACAGGCCTGGCAATTATTATGTTATCCTTCACTCTTATCACTTTAACTTTAACCTCCGCTCCTAGAGGAATCCACTTCGCATCGACTACTGTAATAGCTCTTCCCCTAGCTATAGCTATCTTCTCTCCCCTTAACCATCCAGGCGCTACAACTCTTACGTCGATCTTCTCGCCTAACTTGAACGGTATTGGCAATGCTCTCCTCTTATGAATTCCAAAGTCATCTGGACTAAGGATTAATTTTACGTTATATCTCCTCTCAAGAGCCCTAAGCCTTCGATAGAACTCCTTCCAACTCATTGGTCTTACTCCCTTAGGCTTCCTGCCATGTTTGTGAGCCTCATATTTCTGTATTCCTAAGGGCGGCCATTTCTTTCCTGCTCCTATTTTTAACGTAAACTCTATAATTCTTGGTATTTCATCATCATTCAGTCCTGGGACCCATACTGGCGCTATTAGTAAATCAATCTTCGTATCAACAATCATCTGTGCTAGCTCCATTATTCTTTCCACATCATACCACTCGGTATTAGATAACCATCTCGCTACCTCTGGATCTAATGCATCTATGGAAAGATTTATTCTCGAAAGTCCCGCATCTTCAAGATCGTAGATAAGATCTTCCCTAAGGAGTGCTCCATGTGTCTGTAGCGATATTACTTCTACGCCCTTTATGTTAGCTAATTCTTGGACTAAATCTACTAAGTAAGGATATGTAAGCGGGTCCCCCACTGTGTCTATATGAGCTTCTATCTTTTCCTCTCCTTTCCACATCACAATCCATTTAAAATAATCTACTAAATACTCAAGGTCAACTAAGTATTCACATATTCGCCTTCTAGAGTTAGGTCCTGCGTCCGTTGAACAGAAAATACATGAAAGCGGGCATATGGAAGTAGGTCTAACCTGGATTACATTAGTTCCCCTATCTATTAAACCGAAAGCTACTGTACCCACTAGAGGTATCTCAGATTCGTAATCTATTCGAACTAACTCCCTATTCCATATCCTCATCTTCTTTCCTTAGAAAAAGACGCTAAGTTATGAAGTTTATGCTTCTGTCTTCTTCTCTTCCTTGACGAATGGTGTTGTAATGAACCTCTTAAATGGCTCTATTAAGGATGTGAGTTCCATTGGTATGAGAAGCTTAGTTGAAGGACTTGCTGCTAACTCCCTGAACATATCGAGATACTGAAGCGCTAATGTACGACTATCCAACTTTAAGGCAACATTATTTACCTTTTCAAGCGCTAGTGCTAAACCTTCCGCTCTCAATATTGCCGCTCTTTTCTCTCCCTCCGCCTTCAGTATTATTGCTTGTTTTTCTCCCTCTGCTTTCAATATTGCCGCCTGCTTCTCTCCCTCAGCTACACGTATTGCAGCTTCTCTCTTTCCTTCGGCTTGTATGATCATTGCTCGTCTCTCTCTTTCAGCACTCATCTGTTTTATCATAGCTTCCTGCACATCTCTTGGTGGTAATATCTCCCTTATCTCAACGCTAGTAACTTTAACGCCCCATCTCTGAGTTACCTCATCTAATTTAGTTCTAAGCACTTGATTTATGTACTCCCTCTTGGCTAGTACCTCATCGAGTTCTATATCGCCAACAACGGCTCTTAGTGTAGTAGTTGCTATTCCAGTAGCAGCACCTACGAAATCCCTTACCTCAATTACCGACTTTAATGGATCAAAAACCTTGAAGTATATTAGTAGATCTATATCTACTGGTGCGTTATCTTTAGTGATACAAGTCTGTCTCTGAACCTCTATATACTGCTCTCTTAAGTCCACCCTTATCCCGCGATCTATGAATGGTATTAAAAGGACAAGTCCTGGTCCTCGTACTCCAACGAGCCTACCCATTCTTAGCACTACTAACCTTTCGTACTCTGGAACTATCCTTATAGATGACGCTATAATAGAGAATATTATCGCTAAAACTATTCCTAATACTAGTAGGGTAAATGGAGTTATGATCATTCTCCCTTCCCACTCATCTAAAGTTTAGGTATATATGCTATTAAAAGTATATACTTTTAACGCCTAGGTATTTAGTCTAACTCTTATCTTCCTTCTCTACGACCAATGTAAGTCCCTCTACCTTGACAACTTTAACTTTAGAGCCAGCTTCTATCCATCCTCTTACGCTTACAGCTGACCATTCCTCTCCTTCAAGGTATACAACGCCTTTCTCTACCTCTCCAATTCTAGTTCTAGCTATTCCAATCTTGCCTACTAGATCCTCTATCGTCTTTGGTTTTCTTCTTAATGCACTCCTTATCTTTATGCTTAAGAACGTTAAAACTCCAAACGTTAATGCTAGTAATGCGATGGCTATTGCCATCATATGTGTGGCACTTACATATGGCTCATTCCTGTATGCAAGGGCCATTGCTATCAACAATAGTACTAACCCAGTGCCTCCGAATATCTGTAATCCTGGTTGTGCAAGCTCTGCTATAAGGAATGCTATTCCCGCTGCCGTTAATGTTAATATCAATAGACTCGTTCCTATCAAGCCTAGACCATATAATCCCAATATCGCTAATATTGTTCCTATAATTCCCCAACCTTGAAATCCTGTTACAATGAGTTCGAAGCCTATAAGAACGAGGCCAGTAATTATGAGGAGAATTGCAATTGATGGATCTGAAATTACTGAAAGAAACTCTTC
>QMSL01000028.1 GCA_003649665.1 Thermoprotei archaeon
TCACATTCAACAAGACCAGCTAGAGAGGGACCACCACCATGGGTTAAGTATACACCTGAGCAAGTAGAGCAACTTATAGTCGATCTAGCGAGGAAGGGATATGGTCCATCGATGATAGGCATAATACTAAGAGATCAATACGGGATCCCTCTAGTTAAGCAAATCACAGGCAAAAAGATATGCCAGATATTAGAGGAGCACAATCTTGCTCCTGAAATACCTGAGGATTTAGCAAACCTAATTAAAAGAGCGATTAGAGTAAGACGTCATCTTGAGGAGCACCCAAAGGACTATCACTCAAAGAGAGGCTTAATGCTTATCGAATCGAAGATACATAGGCTTGTTAAATATTACAAGAGGGTAGGTAAATTACCTCCGGATTGGGAGTATAAGCCAGAGAAAATATCCATACTAGGATAGAGCATGGAGTTGGCAAGTGAACTAAAGGAACGTATAGATCTGATCCTGGTATCTCTGATTGAGCATTCGCGAACAGGAAAGCCTGCGCTTATAGTATCGCATTATGATGCCGACGGTATTGCCTCTGCTGCTATTATGGCTAAAGTTTTTAGTCAATTAAGTACGCCCTTTCACATACGTATAGTCACCCAACTTGATGAAGCGCTTATAAACGAATTGGCAAACGCTTTTAAGAACTACGAGCTATTTGTCTTCCTAGACATGGGTAGTGGTGAGAAAGAGCTCATATCCAAACGTTGTAAGGATAAGAAGGTCATTATAATTGATCATCATGAGCTAACAAAGGAGTCTCCTTCTAATGGATGTATTGTTGAATTGAATCCTAGGGAATTCGGGATAAACGGTGATAACGAGATATCAAGTTCAGGATTAGTATATTTAATAGCGCGGCACCTAGATGTGAAGAACGTTAAATTAGCCCCTCTTGCAATAGTCGGCGCCTTAGGTGATCTCCAAGATAGAGGTGAGAAGAGCAGATTGATCAGTCTAAATCTAGCCATCGCACGTGAAGGAATGGCTCATAATCTAATAAAGGAAGAAATAAGCCTAAGGATATTTGGTTTACGATCTCGTCCCTTAGTTGAGTGCCTTGCTAAAACATTCGATCCTTATATACCTGGCCTTAGTGGAAACAAAATGGCCTGCTATAAATTCCTTAAGAATATAGGAATAGAGCCTGAAGCCAACGGCTCCTTAAGGATGTTTTCCTCTTTAAAAAAGGAAGAGGTACGAACTCTCGTTACGAACTTAGTCAAATATATGCTAGAGGCAGGGCTCTCAAGTAAGGATGCTGAAAGCATCGTTGGCTACGTTTACTACATACTGAATGAGGATCCAAGCACTCCTCTATATGATGCAAGGGAATATAGTGCCCTTCTTAATGCGTGTGGTCGTATGGGAAAATATGGCCTAGGTATAGTTCTTTGCTTAGGAGTTAGAGGAAGTGCATTAAATGAAGCAATAGAGGTATGGGAGGAATATCGGAATAGATTAGCTAAATACTTAAGACTAATTCATAGCAGGGATATAGTTGAGGAATACCGGGAATTATATGTGATAAGAGGGGATATTGTCGGAATGGAAGAGCGAATCTCTGGCGCTATTGCTTCTATTACATCTGGTATATTTAGTGAGCCTAAGGTTATAGTAGTTCTCGCTAAATCGGAGAGAGAAGGATTCCTTAAGGTATCCCTTAGATTACCTGAAATGCTTAAGGGTAAAGTAGATTTAGGAAGCATAGTGCACGCTATATCTACAGAGGTTGGTGGAAGTGGCGGGGGTCATAAAGTTGCTGCTGGAGCTAGTATTCCCATTAATAAGAGAGAGGAGTTTATAGAACGACTTCGAGATACACTAGCAGGTGAACTGTTATGAGACAAGCTCTCGAGATAAAGATAGATCTTGAAATACCTATCGATAAGAAGACCCTCCTTGCACCTTTTAACGAGGGCAAATTTCCTACATGGCTTGAGCTTAACATAACCGTTCTCAATAGGCGGACTGAACTAAATATTTCCCTACATGACTTAGATAAGATTGATATGTTGATTGATGTCTTGGACATTCTTCTTAATATAATCTCTAAACTATATCAGCGTATGGAGAAGCATTTAAATAGTAAATAGCGTAGTACTAGAGAAGGTACGATACAATGTCACATAGGCGTGTATCTGCTAGGGATAAGTGGTCGAGGAAGAAGTGGTTCTCAGTCTATGCGCCACCAGCATTTGGACTAAAGGAAGTAGCATCTATACCTGCGTTTGATGAACGCCAGCTTATAAATAGGACGGTAGAGGTTACTCTTTATGACCTAACAGGCGATCTATCACAATTACACATAAAGCTCAAGTTCCAAATCAAGTATGTGGATGGAGACAAAGCCTTTACTCAGTTTAAGGGTTTTGAGCTAGCAAGGGATTATATCAGAAGCATAGTTCGAAGAGGGAGTACTAAGATAGAGGGATTTTTTGACGTTGAGACAAAAGATGGTGCACGCCTAAGAGTTGCAACTCTTGCGTTAACGTTAAAGCGCTGCAAAACCTCTCAAGCAAAGGCGATAAGGAAGATCATGGGAGAGATAGTCACTACAAGAGCATCCCAATTAAACTTTGATGAATTCATTCAGGAGGCGGTTCTAGGTAAAATAGCTTCTGAGATCTTCAATAAAGCCAAGAAGATATATCCTCTAAGGCGAGCTGAAGTAGAGAAGATAAAGGTACTACAGCCACCGCCAGTAGATCTAGCGGAAATAGTTAAAAAGACCTTAGCTGAAGCAGAAGCTCCCTCGGGATAGCTAGATGAGCTCTTCACCCCTACTACATAAGGTTAGCCTTTTAGAAGCTAACGTAATTAAGAAGAACTTTAGAAAAGCACGCCTAAGAGTAGCTTTATGTTATCCAAATGTCTATCGCGTCGGTATGTCGTCTCTTGCCGTTCACATAATATACAATATCTTGAATTCTATTGAGGGGGTACTTTGTGAAAGGTTTTTCTTCTTAGGAAGGGATGTAGAACCTCTATCTCTTGAGGAATCCCGAAGGTTAATTGAGTTCGACGTGATACTATTCACCATCTCGTATGAAATAGATCTAGTTAACGTTATTAATATGCTAAAGAGCGCTAACATACCCATACTGCGCAAGGATAGAGAAGGGAAAGATTATCCCATAATTGGAGCTGGTGGTATAGTAGTGATGGAGAACCCAAGGATACTTGAGGAAATAATGGATATTCTATTCATAGGAGATGCTGAAGTCCTCCTTCCTAAGTTCATAGATATTATGCTCTCATTGGATTTCTCCACTTACCGTAATACTCCTCGTCTTCTCAGCGAATTAGCTCATCTTGATGGTATTTGCGTGCCTATGTTATTAAAGAATTATGATAAGGTTAAGTGTGTGTTCGTGAACGATTTAGATAAAGTCCCTTATCCCGTAAGACAGGTAGTGTTATTAGAAGGACCTAAGGACTTCACGCCAATATACGGTAGATCCTTCTTAATGGAGATATCAAGGGGATGTCCTTATTGGTGTAGATTCTGTCTCCTGAGCTACATATATAAACCGTGTAGGATGCGAAGCATAAGTGTAGTAAAAAGTATAGTCGACAGAGGTTTAAGGTACGCTAAGTCAGACAAAGTAGTTCTTATATCTTCCGCTATAGGCAACTATCCGTACTTGATAGATCTTCTCTCGTGGCTCGTTGAGGAAAAAGGGGTTAAATTATCCATTCCCTCAATGCGAATTGATAAACTTACGTACGAGATAGCAGATCTCATCCATAAAGGAGGTCAAAGAACTATGACTTTTGCACCTGAAACCGCATCTGAGAGATTAATGGAGATCATAGGTAAGGGAATCTCTTTTGATGAACTTTTCAACGGCATTAAGGTATGTCGTGAAGTTGGGTTTAATAATATTAAGCTGTACTTCATGGTGGGTCTTCCAGGAGAGAGGATGAGTGATATACGTGCTATCGTTGATCTGATAAGAGAGGTCATCAACGCCGGTTTTAAGACAAGGGAGTCCGTAAGAGTTGCTATAACGCCCTTTATACCCAAGCCACATACGCCCTTCCAATGGCTCCCTATGGAACGCTTAAAGGTGCTTAAGGATAAGATAAGGCTGCTAAGAAAGGAAATAGGCACGGACTCTAGGGTAAGGCTAACAGTTTATAATCCATATGAGGCGTTGATTCAGGCGATATTGAGTAAGGGTGATAGGAGGTTATGTGAAGCTCTTATTAAAGTAGACCTATTGGGCGGTAGTATTCGAGCATGGCGTACTGTAATCCAGGAGATGAAACTTGATGGAATAGCGTATAAGCATATTTCTCCTGATGAAGAATTGCCCTGGGATCTAGTTGAAACCAATGTACCTAAGAGCCTCTTAAAATCGCAGTACGAGGTAATATCTAGCCTCATTTAGATAAGAGGCTCCTCTTATAATACCTCTTAAAGTAATAGCCAGGCTCCTTATGCTCTCCAAAACTTTCTAGTCCTTTCTCGTGAAGTTGTTTTCTAAGGAGTTCGGCATATTCCTTACTTATCTCTCCCCGTCTCTCCATATAATCTATTACTTCTTCAGCTTCTTTAATGGTATTACAACGTCTGATAAATGATATTACATCTGGATTCCTTAGTTCATCATATTCTTCACTATCCCTACTCCACCTGACTCCACCTATCTTATATGTCATCACTCCATCCTCTATCTCCTTGGCTAAATGTGGAAATTTCTTCTTAAACTCCTCCCAGCTCATGTAGCTCATTAATCACACCCTGTCCTACCTTATCTCCTTTAGTTTAACTCCTATTCTCATTTTTAATATATTAAGCGCCTTAGTTAAAGCTTCCTCTGGGTTTCCAACTCCATTAGCACTTGCGGCGAGAGCGTGACCACCACCACTTCCTGAAATCTCTTCTCCAAGTTTCATCATTATGTCTCTCCCTAGATGGATATTTGTGAGCTCAGCGAAATTCCTAGTGCATCGTGCACACACTCTAACTACTCCCTTCTTACCTCCTGAAACTATCGCTAGATCCGCCCCTAATTCTAACAATGCTCTGGCGGCTGACGCCTCATAGGAACTTACATGTGATAATGCAATTACCACTTCTTTGCCTCGTATCTCCGTCCTAAATAGCCTTGCGCGTATAGCTGCTTTTAATCTGGCAATCTTTTCATCAATTCTCATCTCTTTATGGAACATTGATAACAATTTATTGTAATCTATCATGTCAAATATCTCACTCATTATTTTGAATACGTTTCTATTGGCTATCACGAATCGCTTAGTGTCATATAATATGGCCACAGCAAGCGCCTCAATGTCCCTTTTGTCTAAGCGTACATTTACCTCCTTAGCTAGCATATAGACTAACTCCCCAGTAGCGCATGCTCCTGGATCTATTAGAATAGCTCTTACTAACTTTAGGATATCTGGATGAGGAGTATGATGATCTATTACGAATAACTTGCTCCTGTACTTCCTTAGTATTATATCCTTTAGCTCTTTTGATAGTTGATCTAATGTTGATACATCTACTAGGCATAGTGCATTATTCTCCTCTATGTTCTTAATATCAGTTAGTACGTTAACTTCACTATCGTATAGTTCTTCCATAATTTTCCTTGCTAACTCCGATATATCCGCTGGTGCATATATCGTGGCTTTTACCTTGAGGGAATCTAGGATCCTTTTTAAAACGCATGCACTTAGTAGAGAGTCAGGATCTGCATTATGATGACATACTAGGCCTATGCTCTTAACTCTCATAAGCTCTCTAATGAATGCTCCAAAGTCTAGTCTTAATTCCTCTCTCTTCAAATCTCCTCCTTGCAAATTTCATCCCCTCTTCCAATGCCTGAAATACCGTTTCATCTACATCAACGTTTACAAAAGGTCTTGTTTCTAAGGTGACATTTACCTCTATTATGTGAAGATTGTTTACGCTTTCGATTTTATCAAGACGCACTCCTACGAAGTATATATTCTCAAATCCTATCCTCCTGCATATTAGCTCTGAAATAAAATTAGCTGTCTCCTCTAGAACTTCCGACATTACTCTATTAGGAATCTCCTCATCGCTTTTGAAACGTTACCTTTCTACGCACCACCTTCCCCCCTTATTTCGCTTAGTTCTTTCTGCACCTTCTTTCTAAGATCATCAAGTTGTTTTCTGAGGAGACTCTCCTGACGCTGTAATGTCTTTATGTGTAGCTCTATAGTCTCCTTAGCTTCCTGTAACTCCTCAAGAGCCTTTTTCTTAGTAGTCTTAACTAATATATTCCCAACGCTCTTGAAGACTACAACATCATCAGGCGCTGCATTAAGCTCGTTTATTGCACTCTCTATCTCCTTAAGTTGTATCTCATATTGTTGTCTTCTTAAAACTACGTTATTTAGCATCTCCTGTACTTGACTAAGTCTTTCAAGATCACTACGTAAATGTGGTGGTAGTCTCTCAGGGGATATCGCCAATATTATCACCTACCTTGTTCTATATAATGGAACTATACATATTTTAATCCTTATGGTAGCTCCTTTAGTAAGGCGAGTGCTGAGGCCACCATTCTGATATGCGATGTGAGCATAGCTCTTAGCGTAGAGATCTTTGATGCTCTCATCTCAATTATAATGCTCTCATCCTCTATTTTCAATTCCAACTCTCCTTCTGGCTGACTACGTGCTTCAGGAAGAAGAGCTCTATAAAGGATTTGGCTCAATTCCTTATCCTGTATCCTCACTATTGCATGGAACTTCACGTTATCACCTTCTTCACTCTTATTATTGGTCCAGCAATATTACTTGATCTGCCATTAACGAATTCTATCCTTGCTAAATCCCTCCTAGAGGGAACTATCCACATTATGATATCCGCCGCTCCCTTTAGCTCATTCAATGATTTAACCTCTATATACGGAAAATTAAGTAAATCTGCTAATTTCTCACATAATACATTGACTTTATCGCTAGCTCCCTCATATGTAGCGATTACCTCACTTCTTACCTCCGTAGGTATATCTGATAACGGTATTTCCCTAATGAGTTTAACTCCACTAATTATCACCTTAAATGGCACTAACTCGTAGCTATATCTGTATACCTTAACGAACCTAAGCCTTCCAGGATTTCCCTTTAAGGCATCAACTATTATTACTAAATTTGCATCTAATGAGAGTGCGAGCGACGCTAGATCCTCTAATGATTGCTTTCCCCTAGTTATCCTAATACTTCCAGGTAAAACTCGAACTAGATCCTTAACAAAAGATCTTAATCTCCTACTAGGCCTTCTGCATGTCGTAATAATAATCTTCATTATCCTCTTAACGCTTTATTTTTAGCTCTCCCATTTCAAATGTCTTCCCTAGGATTGTCCTCGGTACATACGCTCCACCTGTGAATACTGCTCCGCATTTGCGACAAGTCCATATTCCAAATGCTATTCTCTTGAGCTTTCCTGGGGTTCTGCAGAAGGGACAACGCGTACTCTTATCTCTCATCTTCCTCTCTATTAACGCTACCTTCTTCCTTAATGTGGATCCATATCTAGCTCCATAACGTCCAGCAGGCCCTACGACTTTAGTCCTTCCCATTTCTTATACCCTCCATTAACTCTTAGAAGGGTCAAACTTATTTTTATTCCTTCTCCTCTTTTTCTTCTCTAACTACCCACTCCACGTTTTCAAGATTCGGAAGTGGAGGTAATGCCTCCCTTATTTTCTTAGCTGCCTTCTCAGCAAGATCTATTGCCCGGTACACTTCCTCTAGTGTTAAGGATCCTCCTATGCCCTTCTGTATTGCGCAGATCTCTCCCTTTTCATTTACTGTTAGCGTAAGTCTACAATCCATTATGTTCTCCTCTTCAAGACCTGGATCAACGATAAGTGTATCATTTATCTTCGCGATAGTTACTGAAACAGGGCGATCTCTAACAGGCAATGGTACCCACTCATCTAAGATCTCTATGTTTTCTCCGTCGATGACCTTTACCTTAGGAATTTTGGTATCGAGTAGTGCAGCTATTGTTGCTAAGCTTGATGCATCTATCATATTTCCATCGTGGTTTAATACGTAAACATCAACATAGATAATCCATACCTTTTTACCAGGTATTATTGCGAGATCCTCTAATGAGACGGCCCTAGAACTTCGTATGCCCCTATCTACTACCCTAGCTACCTCTATCGCATTCTCATCTGGAGGCCCTGGCTCGAATGACGGAGATGCTAATGGTAGGAACTCAGCATTAACAATTAGTACTCCTTCGTTAGGCGTATCTGAGAAGGGAGTTCCTATCTCTGCTTTAACGCCTGCTATTGAAATAGTATTCCCGAGCTTAACTAGTGCTGATCCCTCAGCTTTCTGAACTACCCCTGTCTCAACTGTGATGGGTCTAACCTCATCTAGTCTTCTCTCGTCTAGACGTACACCCCGCTTAAGTAACGATATTATTTTTGCTTTGTCTAGACTCGATATTATTTCTTCACTACTTCTTGCCATAATCTTCCTCCACTTCTCTCTTCAATTCAATATACTTCCTTTTAAGAGCTTCTTTTTGAACTTCATATATTTTCATTATGCCCTTCATCGCTAGCTTTAATGCCTCCTTTATCTCCTCTGGAGAATAAACACCATCTGCTTGAAGAAGAGTTATTTGACCTAAGTTAGGCATCATAGCTACTGGCATATCTCCTTCACCATATTTATCCTCAATATCGCACAAGTCTAGAACTATACGCCCTTCAACTTTACCAACTGCGACGGCCGCTACTAGATCCCTCATGGGTATTCCCGCATCCGCGAGAGCTACTGATGCTGCAGTAATTCCTGCAGTTCGTGTTCCTCCATCAGCTTGGAGAACCTCAATGAATAGATCGATTTCAGTTCTGGGGAAGTACTCTAAGAAGAGCGCTGGTTCTAAGGCCTCCCTTATCACCTTAGATAACTCTATCTCTCTTCTTGATGGAGCCGGTGATTTCCTCTCCATTACTGAGAAGGGCACCATATGGTATCTACAGTATAATACTGCGCGATCAGGTAATGCTAAATGCTTCGGATGGAGCTCTTTAGGTCCGTATACTGCAGCAATTATCTTGTTTCTACCCAACTCTACATAAGCTGAACCATTTGCGTTCTTCAATACGCCTACCTCTATCTTTATAGGCCTTAGCTCATCAGGTAACCTACCATCTACCCTTCTTCCCTCATCATCTATTAGCCTTGGTGGTCTTTCCTCCTTTCTAATAGGAATTCTTGAGCTATTCACCTTTCTTTACCTCCTCAAGCATTCTCTTTATCCTATTGGTAAGTCCACTTATATGAGCCTCTCTCTCAATACACTTTATTATCCTTACGGCAATCTCCTCTGCCCTCTTATCCTTAGAGTATACCCATACTCTACCGTTCTTACCAACTACTACCTCGACTCCTAGTTCATTCTTTATTAGGGAGATCATTGATCCCTTGCGACCTATAAGCCGGGGGACTTTACTTGGATTTATTTCAACTACAGTTCCTTTCTCTATTCTTCCACAGCCTGCCTCCTTAACTGTAAGGAGTGGATCCCTTGTCTTGTCAAACGCTAAAACTTTTGCGATTATGTAGTCCCCCACATCGAAGTACTTCCTTAGGCTCTCCTTAGTTACGTCTATCGGCTTTATAAATGCATCACTAGCTTGAAGTATTGCGGTATATGGAGATGCTATATCAACCTGCCATGAGGTTACTCCCACGTTTATTATCTTGCCTATCACTAAGTCCCCTGGACTCGGTATATACGTGCTCTTTAACGCGATTACGTTAATCACATTATTTTTTAGCTCAGCTAACCCTACTACGCTTGAATATATGTTCTGTCCTATATTGTACACATTACTTCCTAGCTTATAAGGCCCCTTAGCAAGTAACTGTCCAGGGACTACTATCTCTCTCTGTGAAAAATATATTGCCATTTGTCTTCACCTCACATCATATGCTTTTAAGCAATCTTACCTCTCCCTCACCTCTTGTCAAGCTATTCACCTTTTCTATTAATGTCGGCTGAAGGCCAGCAGGTATCTCTATCTCCGCTATCCACGTACCGTCTGGGAGCCAACTCTCACGTTTTATCTCTCCGATTTTATATAGTACATTATATGCTTTCCCCACGTATTGCGCGGGTATCTTAACGGCCATTAGCGCTTTAGCTATCTTTATTGGTATTATCCGCCTTAATGCTTTTATTATCTCCATTGCTTGTTCTTCCACGCTCTTAAAGGGATCAATCGATACCTTGGCCTCGCTCATAGCATTTTCTATACGTGTAGGCGGTATTGGCGTATTAGTTCTCGGATCGACACAATTTCTGGCTATGAACATTATGACCTGTCTTCGTTTTTCCTCAAGCATCTTCCTTCTCTGTTCTGCAGTGAGTAGAAGCTCGCCTCCTTTTAAAATCTTCTCCGCTACTTTATGAACATCTGCGGTTCCAAAAACACGTCTTAGCTCCTCTTCGGAAGCCCTTAAGCCCTTCTTTGCATCTCGATAAATCATATCATATACTAGAACCTTGGTTATATCCTTTAGTTTGCCTTCCTTGAACTTAAGTGCCTCATCGGGGTACACTATTATCTCAAACCTCTCACCATGTGATACATACCTAGCAATAGTATACTTACCTCTCTCACTCATCTTAACTCACCTTATATTTCTCAAGTAGTTTAGCTATTTCATCTTGGCTAAGTTTCTTGAATCTCTTGGTCTTAACATCTGCTATTCCAATTTCAAGCTTTTCTGGGCTAATTCCCTTCTCTATAACTTTGTTCATTACCTTAAGTCCAAGTGCTATTGCATCATCAAGGCTCATCTTATGATCGTATTCCTTCTCTAGTATATCCCTTGCCGTTTGCTCTCCAGCGCCTATTGCATGAGCGTAGTACTTCCTATAAGCTCCTGAGGGATCCGTACCAAATAGTTCTGGACCCTTAAAGTCTATCCCGCCTATTATAAACGCTACTCCAAATGGCCTTACGCCACCATGTTGAGTATACATCTGCTTTATATCACATATTGCCTTAACCAGACTTTCAACGCTTATGGGCTCATCATATATCAGTCTATTTATCTGCGCCTCAAGTCTAGCCCTATTAATGAGAACTCTGGCATCGGATGGTAGACCGGAGAATACTAGACCTATATGCTCGTCTATTTGGTATATCTTATCAACTGGCTCCATGAGCCTCGTGAACTCCTTCCTCTCTGCCATCAATACAATGCCTTCCTTCACCCTAATACCTACTGCCGTAAGTCCTTTCCTAACTGCCTCATTAGCATATTCTACTTGAAATAGCCTTCCATCAGGTGAGAATATAGTAATCGCTCTCTCACGGCCACCCTTACGGGTGGCTATCGTAGCCCATGCTTGGAGGGAACATGTTAATCGCCTCCACTAATTATCTTATTCACCTCCACTCAGCTTACTTCCAATCATCAATATTTCAAATAATTGCCAGACATATATAAGTATAAGCTCCGTATTTGTCGTCCTTCTAAAATATGCCTTCTCGCTCTCTCCCGTATATCGAAGGATTTATAGCTAAGATGTAGACACTTAAGATACGATATGGTAAGGGTTATAACCTTACTTACTGACTTCGGCATAAGGGATCCCTATGTTGCTCAAATGAAAGGCGTTATACTTTCAATAAATCCCGATACCATTATAGTTGATATAACACATGATATAAGGCCTCATAATATAAATGAAGCTGCATTCATACTTCTTTCTGCCTACAATAAATTCCCTATAGGAACAATTCACGTTGTAGTGGTAGATCCTGGAGTTGGTACTAGACGAAAGGCGATAGTTATCGAGACTAAACGATATCTCTTTGTCGGTCCTGATAATGGCGTATTAAGCCTAGCTGCTGATCATGATGGTATAACTAACGTGTACGAGATAAAGAATGAGGTATTTATGAGAGCTAATGTCTCATATACATTCCATGGTCGTGATATATTTGCTCCAGTTGCTGCATACTTATCGCTTGGCATAGATCCAAAATACGTAGGTCCTAAACTAAATCCACAAAGGATATCTCGATTAGCTCCTGTCAGCGCTAAGAAGCTCGGTAATATGTTCTTAGCTCATGTCCTTTACATAGATCACTTCGGAAACGTAATAACTAATGTAAGGAAGGATCAAATCCCCCAAGGGA
>QMSL01000029.1 GCA_003649665.1 Thermoprotei archaeon
CTTTACAGCATATGATGTCATAAATGCCTTGAAGAGTACTAGAATAGATAAGCTTGTAGACCATAGGGATATAATACTGCCTCAGCTCGCTGCTGTGGGCATTGAGGCTAAGATAATTAAAGAGGAAACTGGATGGAACGTCATATGGGGTCCCGTCTACGCTAAAGATCTTCCAGCATTTATAAAGGGCGGTTTCCAGAAGACGGAAGAGATGCGTGAAGTAAAGTTCTCTTTCATGCAGAGAATGGAAATGGCGATAGCATGGGCATTTCCTATATCAATTATTGTAGCCCTCACAGCGTTCCTTCTTAAATCATCTATTTTGCCGTTAATAGCGCTTGCATGGACTACACCTATTCTAACATTAGCGATCTTTCCATTGTACTCTAGGTGGCTTACGAGGGGGGTTGTAGGCTTCATTGTTACTACTCTCATTCCTTGGAGTATCCTCTCATTAGGGCTCATAATTTGCTACATTTCAGTTGAGCGGATTACTTTAATCGAGCTATTTAAATTTATAATGATCTCGTTAGCTTTTATCTTAACTCTGAGCATTGATCTGGCAGGTATCACGCCTACCTATAGAAGTGCCATGTTTGAACGCTTAAAGGTTATTATTAACAATAGTAAATGCAGTGGTTGTGGAATATGTATCGACGTATGTCCAAGAGGATGCTTTGAACTTAATAAGGAACGCGATATTGTAAATATTAAAGAACAAGAGAAGTGTATACAGTGTGGTGCTTGTATAATTCAATGTCCACAGGATGCCTTAAGCTTTAAACGTTTAAATGGTGAGGTCATACCTCCTGAGGTTATAAGAAGATATAGATTAAATTTTACAGGAAAGCATACTATAAGGATATGATTCGGCAATACGATTCAACGATGCCTACTAGAGAACATGACTAAGGTTGGTATAGAAATGGATGAAATAAATGCAGCCATAAAGTACATTACGACAAAACCATAAGACCTCACGATGGATCCCATCATATAGTTTCCGATGAAGGATCCAAGGTTTGTAAATATGGTATAAAGGCTTAAAGCCAAGCCTTTCATGTCTTCAGGGACAGAGTCAGAGATGTACGCTGTACTTACAACATAAAGGCCACCGAACGTTAGACCATGTAAAAGTTGAACTAATACAACCAAGATAGGATCCCTTACAAAAACAGTTAGTAAATACCTAACAGGATATGCTCCTAAGCATAATACTATTACCTTCCTCCTGTCAATTCTATCCGATAGAGCACCTATATACATCATCGCAGGTATTTCGGCAACTGGCGTTATCGTAAACGCAAGCGAGCTTAATAAGCGACTTGCCTTGAGCTTTTCAGTCATGTATAGTGGGAGAAACGTATAATAAGCAGGAACGGTTAATGACGCTATGAATATAGAAGTAAGCAAGGGATATATGGCACGATTCGTGATTACATTCCTAAACGCCGTGATGTGCATAACATAGCTATCAGTTTTTAACGGCCTAAGCCCTACCTTTCGCAAGCCACCTAACATGAAGAGGAATGCTGAGAGTAGGAAGAAAATTGAGGATACGAGGAATACCTTAGAGAAGCCGAGATTTTCAACAATCCACCCACATAGGAAAGTGCCTAACATCCATCCTAAAGCACCAGATGTCCTAAATCTCCCAAAGCCAGAACCACGAGATGTCCTTATGTAATCCATTGCTACGGCACTAGAAAGGGTCATATAGGAGTATGATAGCATCGTATACATCGAGTGGATAATTATGAATGGAAGCAATGAATTCAAATGTCTATAGATAGGCATGAGGAATGCAAGACATGTCCCCATTACACTTTGTACCATCTCTCGATTCATTATGTCAGAGAAGTGACCTATCAGTACTATCGGGATTATAGAAGATAAAGTCGCTATTGATACTACAAGTCCTATATGATATGGAGATAGTCCCCTATAAGACATGTAGATGGAGAAGATAGGAAAGACTGAGCCTGATGCCGCGTATATTAGGAATGTAGCAATCCATAACCTTGTTACGTCAGTAAGGCGCATATTCGTAGACTCACATAACGGCATTACGTATTTAAAGAATATGTTATCATGGACATGTTTTTCAATAATGATACACATTGCGTGAAAGTCTGTTTCACGCAAAAGTAATTAAACTACACGATAAGCGCTAGAACTGAATCGGAAACCCTTTTAACATAAGGGATAATAGATATCATGAAGGAATATGAGTAGACGTTTTGGTTATCTTAAAAGAGTTGAACTACCTAAACTACGTAGGCTTAGAGGTATTGGATATGGGAGTGAGGGTAAGAATAAGAATAAAGGTCAGAAGTAACAATAATGAAGTCATTACCTCAGCTCTCGTTAACAGCGGATATGAGGTTACAGAACCAGAGATACTTTTACCAAGAAGACTCGCCGAATACTTAGGCTTAAGCTTAAGACCGCCTATTGCTAGAACATACACTTATGAGACACCAACTGGATATTATAGACTACTTTTAATAATGAAAGCAGTAGATGTTCACTTATGCGATGTATGTAAAGAAGTAAAGGAGGTAAACGTCGCAGTAGCAGACTTTGAACGAGAGGTATTAATAAGTGATGCGCTATGCGAAGCACTAGGTATACAGATACTTAGCGCAAGAACGGGAATATGGAGACATGTTAACGATGAAATAAGCGTCAGAAGGAAAAGCGTTAAACCTGAATACTGGTAATGAATTATAAGTTGATGCTTTGAAGTAGAGGTAAGAAGGTGCGTAGGATACTTATCTTATTCATTATCGTACTTATCGTAGTGACTATGTTATTAAGCTTAATTGTACATCGTTCTCACCTTAAGGAATACGGGCTAGTTCCCGTTAAATATTCAGCTCCACCAATTGGATACTTTCCATGGGATAAAGCAAGAGGATTTATTAGAGCGAGAGGAACACGCTTCTTTTTCGATGATGGAACACCATTTTTTGCTATTGGTGTTAATTATGAGGGCTGGTATGATCGCTGTTGGCGTATGTGGGAAGATGACTTATTCAATCCTGAGCTGATAGAACGTGACTTCATTAAGATGCGATGGCTGGGCATAAATACTGTAAGGATATTCGTACAAAAGCCACTTGCAGATGACATACTTAAAGGCGATTGGAGAAAATTAGATAAGGTAATTGAGATTGCCAAGAAATATAGGATATTCCTTTTAATAACCTTTTGGGACTATCATGCTAGCTTAGATGAGGCAATTAGAGTTGAGGAGTTAATAGCGCGAAGATATGCTAATGAGACCATTATCTTTGGCTATGACTTAAAGAACGAACCTCAAATAAACTTCATAGTTAACGTTAAAAGATGGCAGGACTTCCTGAAGGAGAAATATGGCAATATTGAAGAACTTGATATGGCATGGAGTAAAGTAAATCCTAAATACGGTCTTACCGATGTTGAAATGAAGGGATTCCATTACATAGGCTTACCTAAGGAAGCATGGGATTCACCTAGGTGGGCTGATTTCATGAAATACCTTAATGAGGAACTTAAGGATTGGATAGAGATACAACTCCACGTTATCCGTAAATATGATAAAAACCATATGGTAACTGTAGGCTATAATGATGTCAGATTAGCACTATTACCCGCAAATGAACTTCTCGATTTCATATCAATTCATACATACTTTAACGAATTAGATGAAAGAAAACAAAGACCTAGCCTAATGATTCTTGATGTAATACAAGCAGTTTTTCCCAATAAGCCGGTAGTCTATGAAGAGTTCGGCCTTTCAAGTCATATAGGCAACTACGTTATAAGTGCAAGTAAGGAGGCCACAATCTACTTCTACACGTTCTTTAAGGGACTCGCAGGCGCTTTTAAATGGATGCTTAACGACCATATTCTTAATTCCAATCCATACGAAAAGGAATTTGGGATATTCACACTTAAGGATAAGAAAGAATTCGCTAAACCAATAGCCTTCGCCATAAGAGCATTCTCCCGCATTGTGGCAAAGACTCTAACGCCACCACCTCTAAAGAAGAAAATACAGCTAATAGATAATCCAGCATGTAGACTTCAATCACCATGGGAGTATTGTGCATTTATATCATATCTACCGCTTTATGGGTATAAGCTATCACCAAGCGAGGGAGATATCGCGTTATATCCTGCTAGCTGTTATGGTTTAAAATCTGTTGAGGAGGAGATTGCAAGGCTCTTAATGAAGAAGCCCATTATATTCATAAGATTGATAAGAGATGCCATATCCTTTGATCCAGATAATTATGAGACCTTTAATAGAGAGGACATCTATAGAGTCACTATAATGTACTCTAAAGAGGAGATATACTACGTTAATAAGCTCTCAATAAAAGTGATTCCTGAGGACGTTCCATTAGCTATCAATGGGGAGCCGGTAATAGTAGATGATGATGGCAAACCCCTAGCGAATAGATATGGAAATGCGATATTTTTACCGTTCATAAACGTTCTCTCTAAATTACCATTAGACGTACTTGTTAGCGCTCTTGAGAAGATAGGCCTAAGAGAACCCACACACTTAGGTACCATTGAAATATGTGCGTCAAGAGAACTACCTTTAGCTTTTAAGGCCAATACTGAATACTTCAAAGCCTCCTTCTCTAAGGAAGGCTACGTCTTTGTTCCATATACTGCAGATAGGGAAGGCATTATCATAGGGATAAAGGAAGGCGATAACGTATTATTATACACCACAGTCGAAGTAATTGTCAAGACAAAGTCATGTGAAGTAATATATGGAGTAGCTAGGAAAATCCATGAGGGATGGATATTAGGACCTGGCGAGTACAATATCACCTTAAGAGAATGAAAACATACACACTACTTCCCCTATTTGCTTAAGGGGTTATCATTAATACAAGGAGGGATCTGATTATTATCTCAAGTATGTCATGCATGTCAACGCTTAGACGTTCACTCCCGGATACTCCATGATACTTTAGCTATATCACCCCTAAATACGTTTAAACGATCTAATCCTCCATGAGGCCAGTCTTTTTCCTCATGCTCATTATATAATCCCATAAATCTTCTTCCTCAATGCTGTATGGTTGCTTAGGATATCCTACCGGGATTATGTAAAGCGGATGCTCATTGCTCTTTGCTCCAATTATTTTCCTCACTTCATCATCATGAAAGGCACCTACGACAACAGTTCCGAGACCAAGTGCAGTAGCTTCTAAGTATATGTTCTGACCAGCATGTCCAGCTTCCATGTGAACGTATCTATAGCCCCTTTCGCCATAGACTCCAACAGTCCTTTCATAGACAGCACAGATTATTATATCAATTGGAGCTGTTTCAACCCACTCCTGACCAAGTGCTGCAGCAGCTAGTTTACTTCTTAGATCACCTTCCTTAACTAAGAATAGCGCATGTGTACGGGGGAGTACTTGTAGCAACCAGCTGATAAGTAATGCGTTTCGTTCACTTTAACACAATTCTCGCCTACTATAAGATATATTTCAAGAGGATACGTAGCGCCAGCACTCGGACATGTCTTGAAGCCTCTTTTTACATCGTTAATACCATAGGCAGCCCATAGCAGTTGAGATACCTGATGAATTGTAAGGGGTTTATCAAGATAGCTACGTATGCTTCTTCTGTTAGCTAGAGCACGTTCGACTGAAATAACATTATCCCCTATTCTAGGAAGCGGAAGTAATACAACACTCTCCTTAACTAGATATTCACGCCTCTGTTCCTCGTTAACCTTAAGTAAATGAATTATCCCTAGGTACACAATTATGGCTAGTGATATTAATAACACAGCATATATTATAGCTACTCGAGGCTTCAAACAATTCCCCATCATTAATACGCTTATGGAGGTAGAAAAGTGTAGCGGGACCGTAGGACCCGCACCTTCATTGACCTCCTTTCGGAGGCCTCCAGGCGGCCTTCATTGTGGATATTATATGCAGTATTATTAATCTCTTTTCATCATGAGGAAGGGCGTTCAATAATTACGTAATTTAATTCAGAAGGGCATTCTAATAAGCGGTCAATGTGTAATTTAACTTTACCTTAAGCTCTAAAAATGATAAGTACAGCTAATAAGAAACAATCTTTTGGAAATCGCTTTAAGTAGAGTTTATAAGGCTTATAATGGGATCACTAATGGTAGATCGTATTAAAATAGGCTTCATTGGTGCTGGTGCTCATGCTAATGCAGTACATTACCCGTCTCTAGCACGTATCAGAGAGGCAGAAATAGTTGCAATATGCGATATAGATGAGAGGAGGTTAAATAGTACCGCTAACAAGTACGACATAGAGCTCCGGTTTAGAGATTATAGGGAGATGCTTAAGAAAGTACAATTAGATGCAGTTTACGTAATAATGGCTCCCATACCAATATACGGAACTAGGGAATCCCTTTTAGACATAGTCATAGAATGCCTTAAACGTGGCCTACATGTGTTTATAGAGAAGCCACCGGGAATTACTTCGAAGGAGACCAAGAAAATGGCAGAATTAGCTGAGAGGTATAATTGCAAGACTATGGTTGGTTTTAATAGGAGGTTTATTCCAGTATTTAGAGAGGCAAAGCGTATAGTTGAGGATAGAGGACCGATAACACATTGCATGGCGGTATTCCATAAGAATATGATCGGCAAGCCACAACCTTGGGGGTCTGTGAGTTATCTTGTCGCTGATATCATCCATGCTGTTGACTCGCTTAGATTTATGGCAGGAGATGAGGCCCATAAGGTAGTCAGTGTGATTACGAGCTTTTACGCGGACTATCCTAATAGCTTTAATGCCTTAATAGAGTTCAGGAACGGCTGCATAGGTCATTTATGCGCTAATTACTCATCAGGTGGACGGGTGCATTACTTTGAAATGCATTCTAAGGGAATATATGCATTTGTCAATTTACCATTTGAGGCAGAGTTGCAAGAAGCTCGCATATTAAGCAACAATAAACCTTATGGAGAAATAGAGGTCATAAAAAACCTAGACTTAGTGAGGGGTAGTAAGGAGTTGTATATGACTTACGGATTCTACCAGGAAAATAAACATTTCATCGATTGTATAAGGAATGATGAAGAACCAGAGACCAACTTTAAAGATGCCGTAAAGACTATGGAGCTTGTTGAAAGGATAGAGGCGGCGACATTAAAGTAAGAACTCGCGCTCAATGCTCCATCCATTCATCATACAACTTACGTGCAAGTTCGAGAACTCTTGTAGCCATACTTAAAGCTCGTTCAGCATCCTCTTTCTTAAATAAACGTCTGGCTGGGATCCTCCGATACTCATCACCATAAAAAGATGGAGCTCTTTGTAATGCAAGACTAGTACTAACCTCTACTATGAAGTCTAGCTCTCGCTTAAACCATTCAGGCAATCTATTCCTTATCCTAAGGAGAGAACTGCTAACATCATGAGAACGCGGATATTCAACACCGAAAAGCCGCAATATCGCCTTGAGGCATAATTCAACGCATTCTTGAGCTCTTCTTACAGCCCTATGGTAATAACCCCTTTCTAATGCTCTTTTACACTCCTCTAATGAATATTCTGCATCTTCTAAATACGCCTCTCCTAAAGCTCTATTCGAGCTCATAGGACACCTCCTCACCAAAGCAAATATCAGGCTTAATAACCCAAATCCATTCCTTCTCTCCAAGCCAAATTCTTTTAG
Organism: Thermoprotei archaeon; assembly: GCA_003649665.1. Lineage (GTDB taxonomy): Archaea > Thermoproteota > Thermoprotei > QMSL01 > B3-G16 > B3-G16. The sequence continues at coordinate 7,688 of QMSL01000029.1, forward strand.
AGCCCAGCTTCTTCAGTAACTTAGAGACTCTGTTAAGTACCTTTTCGAAGAAATTATTCCTATCATATAATATTACAGCATCATGAATCATGTCTAGATATATGGGTCTAAATACCGATGCCTCAGTGATGTTTAAGGGATAAAATTCGACGAAGATATTATAACCCATCTCTAGTAGCCTCTGCGCTAAATCAGTTTTATATACCCTAGTTAGAACCCGTCCTAACATAGTACATCGTTCGCCATAACTCATATCCGTATCTAAGACTAGTAAAAGATCTATATCACTATGCTTATCATCATCTCCCCGAGCTACACTTCCATAAAGTACACAGCTAACTAAAGAATTTCGAAATTCACTTTTAATTTCATTAAGTACAAGAGCAAGGTATTTACGCCTATTGGGATCGCTTATGCATTTGAGTCCTCTTCTCATATCTCTCAAGGAGATTATACCGATAATGACATATTTAAACCAGATAGTAACTTGTGAAGAATACATTCTGTGAACAATAAGGTCGGAGTCGCTCTAAATTACCTATCAATCCTCTTAGAGACTTTCATCTTGAATAATAAAATGATGCCTAATGATATAAGTATTAGCCCGAATATGAATAAGAGTGTTGCTTTTATACGTATCAAGGAAGCTGCGCTTTCTTTCACACCTTCATTAAAGACTGTTACGCCAAATAACCAACCAGCTGCGATCAAGTATATTACTCCTAAGGCCATGAATATCGTCATGAGAATGGTTTGCTTAGTAAATGGTTTGCTCCAGCTTAAGGGAGACATAATTCCTCATCCCCAATGTATAGCCTACTTGGAACTATTAAGTGTTGCATGGGAACTATTCTAGAAATAAGCAACTTTATATAGACCAATTTCTTACACAGCATGCTGGGGGACACATTATGACCTATAGCATCATAGGTATTGATAAGGAGAGGGACATACTCGGTATAGCAGTCGTCTCAGGTTCCATTGCCGTCGGCTCTCGCGTACCATGGGCTAGGTACGGTGTAGGAGGTGTCGTTACACAAGCTTACACAAATCCAGCTCTTGGGCCTATCATTCTAGAACTCCTTAAGAAGGGGCTAGAACCAAGAAAGGCCATGGATATAGCCCTCGCTTCCGATGAAGGAAAGGAATATAGGCAGATCGCGATAATGGATTGGAATGGCAGAGTGGCATTCCATTGTGGTAAGATGATACCTAAAGAATATAGTGCATATTATTCAAAGAACTCAATTGCCATTGCAAATCTCGTAGTCTCAGAGGAGATACCAAAAGTTATGTGTAAGGCATTTGAGGAAACCATTACCATTAGTTTAGAAGAGGCACTATTTGAGGCGATTAGGGAGGCGCATGCGATAGGAGGGGATAAACGCGGAGATCGTAGTGCTGCAATAATTGTCGTAGGCAAAACAGAGTACACCCCATATTACGATAAAGTAATAGACATAAGAGTGGATTACGCAGAGAATCCAGTAGAGAAATTGGGAGAAATATATAATCGGATTATATCAGCCCATACTCGTTAATTCGTGTAATGTTACTTCACCTAATATGAAATGGATAAGTTTATCTTAACATAAATCCAATATATGCTTAGGTGTAATGCTTGTTGTCCAAAAATCCGCTTGATTATCCATCCGGTAAGAAGCTTACCAAGGAAGAACTAGCTGAAGCTTTGAGATTAGCAATAATTGCTGAACTAGATGCAATAAACCTCTACATGCAACTAGCCAGAGCGATAGATGATGAGAAGTACCGCAAGGTATTTGAAGATGTAGCAAAGGAAGAGAAAACTCATGTCGGTGAGTTCCTAGCATTACTCGAGATCTTAGATCCCGAACAGGCTAAGGAATTAGAAGAAGGAAGAGAAGAAGTAGAAGAATTAACTGGAATGAAGAAAGAGTAAGACTTCATCATGACTCTACATAACCACTTCCATCGATAGTAGGATGTACTATGGTAGTAGTTACTCCCTCCGGTATTCAAGTATATTAAGGCCTCTAACCCTATTAAAATGAGTGACATTACCCGTAACTATGGAATAGCCGTTCTCTCTCGCAATAATACCCATTAGCAGATCCCTTATATCAATTGATATTCCAAGGGACTCTAAATGAGCTATCTCATCACCCGCTGCCTTAGACTCATGCGAAGACATAGGTAGGATAGTTAAGGTACGTGAAAGTTTCATAGGGATGTGCTTATTTTTACCTTAACAATAATATTAAAATCATGGAGGTCATTAACTTTACACTTATAAGTAATACATTAGCGTCAGAAGAGCTACATTGAAAGCAATTGAAGGGGTAATTCCTAAAACAAATAATCTTAAGAACGATAGGAGAATTAGAGATTAGGGATTTAAGATGCGAGCTAAAGGACATGCAGGAATGGCTCTCCTGATAACATTTGCTATCCTATCCTTACTTAGGTTAACCTCAATGGAAAGCATAATAACAGCGCTCCTAACAGTAGCTGCAGTAACCATACCTGACATAGACATAAAGCTCGAGATAAAACATAGAAAATATACGCATAACATACTAGCCGCATTAATTCTAGGACTCATACTGGCCCTAATCTACCATCCACTAGGATGGTATATAGGCTTCACAGCAGGCTTCTTAGCCGTAATGATTCACGCATTAGGAGATCTATTCACAATAATGCCCTTTGCACCACTATGGCCATTTTATAGAAAAGAAATAAGCCTCAAATGGTTCAGATACGATAATCCCATAGCCAATAACGCATTCTTGACTCTCGGAGTAGCAATGTTTTTCACATACTTCCTATTCATCTATACAGATACTGGCTACATGCTTATTGATGTAGTAAGAGAAATAATAAGGATCCTAACTACTTCATAGGTCATCAATATCAGGACGTTCATGTCAGCCATTATTCTTATGCATCCTTCATTTCGAATCCCTATGGGATCTTTCCTAATTACACGTCCTTAAACGCGCTCTAAAGAGAGAATAATCTTATATATCTTACGTACTACGTAGTACTGTGAGAAAATGCCCATTGTGAAAATCACTCGTAAGTATCAAATTACAATACCAAAGGAGGTTAGGGAGAAGCTCAATCTACGTATAGGCACTTTCCTTAGGGTGGAAGTTGAAGACGATAGAATAGTCCTAAGGCCGATAATTAAGCCTAGGAAAGATCCCGTAGAGGAGATGCTCAATTTAATGAAAGAACCTTTAGACATAGATGCAGTCAAACTTGTTGAAGAATCGTGGGAGAATGATTAAGGCCTATATCGACACAAATATCTTCATTTATGCAATAATACATCATCCATCGTATGGTGCGCTATGTTCTAGGATATTAAGGGATTTAGGAAAAGGCCTCTATAAGCCCTATGGGTCTTTATTAGTAGCAATAGAGCTCCTAGGCGCATTATCAAAAATAAATCCTTCTATAGCTAGAAAAGCAGTAGAATTATACTTAGCACTAGATATGGCTATTCTACCATTAAGCGAAGAGATAATAGATCTATCATCCATAGTAAATGAAGTAATAAACGTAAGATATGATGCTATCCACGTTGCCCTCATGATGCTACATAACGTGCCAGTGATAATAACAAACGATACTGATGATTGGTTAAAGATAGCTCAGAACTATGACAACATACGGAAGAAGGCAATAGAAGAGGGATATAAAGTTAACTTACCTAGAGTACACGTCGTGACGCCAGAATACTACCCTAAGTGGTATAAGAACTTAAAAATAAACCACAGTAAATGAAGAAGGGCTCTTCCTAAAGGACATAATCCCATTAATACATATTCTCACAATGCTTTCTGGACACTATCGTCGTAGAACCTGGAAGAGAACAATAAGGTATTATTAAGAAAATTCAGGCATGCTTCTAAGATCCGACTTTATTAACGAGAATAAGAACGATAAAATGCCCCTTAACTAACTATTAATAATAGAAGAGAGTTTATGGATTACTTAGTATGAGGAAAGCGAAGATGATATATCTACTAGAGATGAAAAACATAATCATGACTATGACTATTCGATACATATATCATGTTATCTTAATCATTGCCCTATTCACCATTGGCTTTATCTCAGGATACCTTTACGGCTCTCACGGTAAGACCACAGAGGCAGAAGTGACCACTATTCTATCATCGACAATAACTGTTACATGGAAACCAGGGCTATGGCCAAGAAGGGAGATCGATATCAACGATGATGGCATACCCGACTTCATTATGGACATCTGCCCATATAATCTAAAGAGCGGAAAAGGTGAACACAAGATGATA
>QMSL01000030.1 GCA_003649665.1 Thermoprotei archaeon
GATGAGTGCTTTATGATACGCTTTATGAGATTCCATTGCTCTAATACGAATCTGCCCGGTATAAATCGTACTTCAATCTTTTCTAGCTCCAAGATATCGCTTAAGTTAACGCCATTTGCTTTAGCTATCTCAATTACCTTCTTGTCGCCTAGAATTACCTGTCTTGCGATTTCTACTGCCTCTTCCTCCGTGATGTTAAATGGAATATCTGCTATTTTAGGCTCACCGCGATATACTACATAAAATAGCTTAGTCTTCTCAATATCACTTATCCTCAATGGTAAACGTAGTACAAAGAATGCTGGTGCATGGGGATAGGGTGGGCTTGCAAGGATAGATACGGTTCCTGAGAATTTGGCTGAACCTTCCGGATCTGTCATAATTATTGATATGGATATATCGTCGAAATCCATTTTGACTTCTTGAGCTTTTATACCATCGAGTTTCTCGCATACCTCTGGCATATGCTTAAATAGTAAATTGAGGAACTCCGATTTACTACCTAAGAACCTCTCAAAGCGCTCTATAAATATCAAAACGCTTTCACATACATCTTGAGGCGTTCTTATGTCCTTAAGAACGCTGGTATCCCTTAAAAAGAGTTTTCCTTTGCAGAGGACGGTCACCTCCATTGGGGAACTCTTTTTAACAGATACAATTAATAGGTCTTGACTTAGGGAATTACCACTTACGAATACGTAATCCGTCGATGATGATAATGAGGTAACGTTAACTAAGCAATACTTTTCGATATCCACTCCCCATACGTTTTTAAGAAGAAGTAACATCTCTCTTCCATTGATGAGTCCGAATATCGGCTTTATGAAGTATGGTATGAATGCTATAGTAAGCATGAATGTGGCTATAAATATCGAGACGAAAGTTCTACTAATCATGTTTCTCACCTTCTCGTATCATGAAGAGATCATTACCATAAATGACCACCTTTCTTCTTAGATGCATGCTCTCATGTAGGATATGGGGGAAGGAAATATAAAAGATTTTCTTTTCACCTAATTTATATTCAATTTAATAGTGATAAATGTGGTTAGACATTTTCATATCTCTTAAAGTGTCTAAAAGTTAAGAAGGGGGAATAAAGGATTAAGCAAATTATAAGAGATAGGTAGATTCGAGCTTTAGATAGAGGGGGGTAGTCTTTGTTCTGTAGTTCACTCCGGAATAGGTAGGCTTATCTGTTGTTCTGACAGCGGATCTGATGCTCCACTTAATACCTTACGATACTGGACTTCAAGTTGCTTTAATAATTCACTAGCAAGATCGTGCTCTTCTCCAACTTTATTAGTCTTCTCTCCTTCCTCGATATTATATAGCTCTAAGTACCCAGCAGGTCTTCCGTAAACATCTGGCCTTAAAGTCTCGATGAGCTTCCATCTATGGGTTCTTATTGCTCGCTTCGTCATTCTCGTATTTTCAACGCATATTACGAACTCGCGTCCTTTCTCGATGCCGTCTATTATTGGAATTAGGGATTTACCATCTACTTTTAGATCTCCTTTTATTCCAGCTAAGTCGAGAATCGTTGGGAGAATATCTTCATGTGTGACGAGTTCCCGAATTCTCTTTCCTCTAGGTAATGCTTGAGGATATGATATTATCAGAGGAACTCTGATATCCCATTCATAGAGCCCATGATGATCGTAATATATGTCGTTTTCTCCTAATCCCTCACCATGATCAGAAGTTACGATTATTACCGTATTGTCGTAGAGATCGAGTTCTTTAAGCAAATTGATAACTCTTGAGATGCACCAATCACTGTACAGAATCTCTTCATCATACAATGAGTCCACATATTCTTTTTCATCATGACCTTCAGTAATCAGCTGTTGAATCCACTTCGTCTTGAGCAGAAAGCGTCCCCATCTAGTCTTTTTCAATAATGAGGATAGTTTAGTCCCTCCTCCTGAGTAGAAACGTTCCCTGAAGCCCTTTGGTGGTAGATATGGAGTGTGTGGATCCCAATAATGTATGAAGAGGAAGAAGGGCTTTCTATCATAAAGACCCTGCCTATAGGCTTTTAAGAAGTTCAACGCCTTCGTAGTCACTATATCGCCACTTATCTTGGCTCCTTTGGAGATTACGGTAATACCGCCTGTGAATACATAAACCTCAAACCCTCTTATGAACCAAGGAGCTTTTGTAGCTACGAGATTATCTATGGCTACTGTTAGGTAGCCAGAGTTGTAAAGATATTGAGGTAACGTCGGTATATCATAACTTAATACCTCCTGTCCCATATGACACACTATTCTATGTCTAAGTGGATGCATTCCAGTAAATATTGTAGTATATCCTGGATGCGTGGGAATGCCTGGAGCTATTGCGTTTTCAAAAAGAATGCCATTACTTGCGATCTCATCTATAGTAGGTGATGTCTTCTTCTCATAGCCATAGCAGCTAAGATGATCCGCCCTTAGTGTGTCTATTGCTATTAGTATGATGTTAGGTCTTTCGTCCTTCCGCAACTGCATTCCCTCCTAGCCTACGCTATGTCGTTAACTACCTATTTCCTTTAACCGTTCAGCTATTCTTCGGCCGTACTCCCTACAGGCTTTTAATTCATCCTCATTAGGCTCTTCTATTGCGATAACACCATCATCTATTACACGTATTCCATGCTCCTCAAGCATATCCCTCAGGGCTCGTAAACATATCTCTCCACCATATTGTGTTGCAGTAGATGTAAAGATGCCACCTAGCTTTCCCCTAAGCTTACCATATATTGTTATTGACTCATCTATTAACTTCTTCAAGGGCCAGGCTGGCAGTCTAAAGTAAGTTGGACTGCCTAAAACTATAGCGTCTGCATTTAATAAATCGTCATTTGTAGTCTCTTCTGCACGCTTTACTATAACTTCTACACCCTCTACTTCTCTAGCTCCTTCGGCTATGGCCTTAGCCATCTTTTCAGTATGACCAGTCTTAGAATAATATACAATTAACATCTTAGGCATGAGATTCAACCCCTACATATATTAGTATTAGATTTAAGGCTTTCTAAAGTATGGCGAATGACAATAGACAATGTAAAGCAGATTATCGCTTTTTCCTTAACATACGCCTTCTAAAGAGTCGAGAGGCTAATATTTTCTCCTCCATGGAAAAGAGTCTTGCAGTTATATATAGTACAATAGCCGTAAATGTCGTGAGATATAGTAGTATGAGGATTAATTTACCGTATGCGTTCTCTAATGCCGCTCTTGTCGCTGTTGATATATGTGTAAATGGTATCGCGTATAGGATGAGCTTTAATGGTAGAGGTAATAAGGATATGTCGACGAATAATGTGAATAAGGAGGGAAGGAATATAAAGGGAGCTAGCATTCCGCTTATGGATTGAGCAGATTGTACGCTTTCCGCAAATGATCCAAGACAGAGGGCAAGCGATATCGAGGATAATAATGTCATAACCACTATAGCTCCAAGGAGTATAAAGGAGATCTTTGATGGTAATAGCCCAAGTTTGGATAACATACTATAGGATGCGAGGCCTTGTGCTTGCACCTCAATTAAGCTCTTCATATAGTACATAAAGCCTGCCATGTACGCTGCCGATCCGATTAAGGCAACTATAGCTGAACCTATAAGCTTACCTAAGAATATGGTAGATCTACTTATGGGAAGTGTAAGTAATGTTTCAAGAGTCTTTCGTTCCTTTTCAGAGGCCATGGAGGTTGCAGCAATTTGAATTGCTATTATAAGTAAGAACATCATGCTATAGGGAATTACTACATAATACATAGTCATTAATTGGAACAGTGTGGAGGATGGAATATTAAATAGCTCGCCTTTTATAAAAGTCCCTTCCTGTATGAGAAGAGGATCTAGTACTGCTAACGGATCTACGTCAGGCAAATTCATCTTTAAGAGTAACGTTGATAGGTAGCGTTTATAGGAGTTAAGTATTGAGATAACGGATGCAGATGATGATCCTTGTATTAATGAGAAACGTCTTATTACAGTGAATACCCTTAAGTACGCTCTTGAATTCGATGTTATGTTATGAGAGAAGCCCTTGGGAATTACGATTATAGCTGAGATCTCCTCTGATGAATTAGTCAGAGTTGATATGTTAGGGCTCTCTACTATCTTTACGTTAGGTACTGATTTCAGGTAGTCCTTTAAGTTCTTCGAGAAATAGCCTTTATCAAAATCTACTATGCCTATTGTTATGGTAGTGGCCTTTTTAGTACTTTCAATAGAGTAAGTAAACATCTTAGAGAGCAATGGAAATATCACTAGGGAGACAACGATCATTCCTATTACGAATTTTGGATCCCTAAAGAGTTCCTTTAATTCCTTATACACCAAGTTACTTAAAGCGCTCATACGTAACCGCCCTTGCAAATACCTCCTCCAGATTAGATGCGGAATATATTTCCTTTAGTTCCTCAGGTCTTCCCTCAGCTATAAGTTGTCCTTTATTTAATATTGCCACTCTATCGCAAAGGTACTCTACTTCAAGCATGTTGTGACTTGATAGTAGAACTGTTATGCCAAATTTCTTAGCATATTCCCTAATAATATTCCGTATGTACATAGCATGAAGGACATCTAGGCCACTAGTTGGTTCGTCAAGAAGTGCTACTCTTGGGCGTATCATGAGCGCCCTAGCGACAAGCAATCTCCTTAACATACCCTTACTATACGACTTTATCCTATCCCTTAGTCTATCGCCTAGTCCACATATCCTCTTAGCGTCTTCTATCATTACTTTAATCTCCTCCTTATCGTCAGTATAGAACTTTGCCATGAACTCCAGATATTCAAAGCCAGTAAAGCTTGGATAAGCACCAGCTTCCTCGGGTAGGTAACTTATGACCTTACGTACTTGTTCAGGCTCCTTAACTACATCGTATCCTAGGATTCTCACAGTACCAGATGTGGGTTTCAGGAGGGTAGCCATAATGCGCATGAGGGTAGTTTTACCTGCACCATTAGGACCAATGATACCAAATACCTCTCCAGGAAGAACCTTAAATGAGATACCCTTTAATGCCTCAATGCCTCCTTCATATATCTTAACTAGGTTATCCACTAGTACAGCGTATTCTTGAGGCATAGCGATAAAGAAATAAGAGAAAGCATAATTTAAGCATTTACCTCCTTATGAAATAGTTAGTGGCCTCATCTCCTCGATAGACTTCAGTAAGTAACATATTATCTTGGTAACTACTAGACCATCCTCACCAGTTGCTATTGGTTCCTTATCGTGTATAATGCAATCGATGAAATGGCTAAGGCTATCAATGGCAAATCCTCGTGGTTTACCGAACGATTCAAAAAGCCCAAGCGTATCGGGATATTCGTAACTCTTTTGAAGGTACTTTTCTATACAGCGATTGTGCGAAGTATCTATATATATTGTCCCCGAAGATCCTATTATCTCATATTTGAAATCGTATAGTTTTGGCTCGGTCTCTGGTAGTATCCAACAACATTCAAGATACGAGATAGCACCCTTACTCCACCTGATAATACCACATATCATATCGGGCGTCTCTATGCCCATAGATTTTAGAATACCCTCTTTCTTGATGCCGTACACGCTTACAGGTTTATCTCTGCTTAGAAGCCATCGAGTTATATCAACTAAGTGGCTACCGAGAAACCACATGACGTTGGTTCTCGAGGCCCATGAGAGCATTTTAGTAGGGACGTAAATGGTATCACTAAGCCTTCCGTAAATATATATCACATCACCAAGTTCACCTTGCTCTATTGCTTGTTTAGCATGTAGGAATGGAGGATTCCATCTATTATGGAAATCAACCATTAATTTAACTCCAGCCTTTCTAGCAGCACGTACTATTGCCTCAGCATCCTCTATGTTAGTAGCTAATGGTTTCTCTACTAATACATGTTTACCTTCCTCGGCAGCTCTAACTGCCGGATCTCTATGAAGGAAATCGGGAAGAGCTATGGTAACAGCATCTATATCCTTATCCTTCACTAGATCTTCATAGTTGGTGTATACTTTTTTAACATGATATTTTTCCTTAATGTACAACGCTCTCTCATGCCTTATATCACAAACAGCTACTAAGTTCGCGTGAGGAATGGATGTGAATGCCTTTACGTGAACTTCACCCCAGGTTCCTAAGCCAATTACACCAACGTTCACCTTTTTCATATATGTCACCTAATGGATCTTCCAGGATAAGTTTAAGTCCTTGAATATTTATAATTAAATGATGCGAATCCAGTAGCGAGAAGTATAAATAGAAAGAGCAATACTTGTAGAGGGGTAATGATAATGAGTGAAAAAGTACAAGCTCCCACAGCCATAGTAAAGGTTCCTAGGCTAATAAAGTATGGTGGACTCCCTCCAAGGCTATATAGACCAGGTAGAGGATTCTCCATAGGCGAAATTAAGGCAGTTGGCTTAGGAGTAAAGGAGGCAAGAATGTTAGGAATATACGTCGATGAAAGGAGGAAAACGGTTCACGAGGAGAACATATGGGCATTGGCCGAGTATCTGAAGAAGATACTTGAAGGGGCAGAGCCAGATAGACCAAAACTACCTCAAGTCATAGAGATAAAGCCTAAGAAGCGTAGAGTATTTAGGGGATTAACGCCAGCTGGTCGTAGGGCCAGGGGATTGATGAGTGTAAAGTTGAGGGAGACGCATAGATATAAGTGGAAGAAGAAGGCAAAGGAGAGAAAGCTTAAGAAGAGACATGAGGCTTCAAGAGGAGCGAGACCACCATTCTTCTAAGCTATTCTTTCATAATGTACTATTACCTCACCTTCATTCCATTCAGCTTTTGCGATACGAATTAATTTCGCTTTAAGGAGTTCCTCTAGAATTTCCTTTGCCTTCTTTTCATCACCAATGATTGCAGTTAGATCCTTTGACGTCATAACTTGACCAACTTGCCACGTTCTCAATATGTACTCCTTGAGGGAACTTTTCTCCTCAGTCCTAGGAATGGTTGTCCCCTCGAGGAATCTCAACTTAAAATACTTACCTAACTTAATGGCATCACTTATTACGAGCTCGCATATGTGTTGTATTCCTATTAAATCGGCTTCTATTTCTAAGAGTGTCCTCTTAACTTGAAGAAGAGCGTTTTTGTCACTCTCCTCTAAATTAGCTCTTGAAAGGATAGTATTGATGAGCTGAATAGCATGTGATACTTTTTCTTTTACGCTCATTCTCCCTCAATAGACTTCTCAGGAAAGGAGTATTTATTAAAAAGCTTTATGCCTCTCCTTAGAGATATAATCTTCAACGAGTGCTTTTCTTAGCTTCATAAGTGAATCACGAAGTTCTCCTAAGCTATACACTCTAGTCACGGTACCTATTGAATCATTAAGATCTATCTCTCCTCTTTCGGCTATTATCTTAGATGCCTTTTGAAATGCTTTTTCTCTAAGCTTTTCCACCTTCTCAATATAATAATCTATTACCTTAATCATCCTCTCAATTTCCTTATTACCTATAAAGAATCTTGGCCTATGAGGAACTACTACAGTTACTTGACCATGTTCGCTATATATTTTTATGCACTTCCACTCTATGGCTTTCCAGCCATATTTCAAAGGTATGTACGTATCTTCCTCTAGAAGGTATGGATTGCACCTTAACAGATCGGAGTTATATGCTATATTTATTGCAAGGTTTATGTTCTTCTCGAGATCTTCTGCTGTTGTAACGGGTGTAGCAAGAATGACATAGCCTGTCCAGTGAACTCTTTTCTCGCTTAGTTCTCTTAGTATGTTAGCTAACATATTGGGATTACTACCTCTATTTGTGAACAATAAGTCGCGTTCCGAGAAGAACTCGAAACCAACGTCCATTATGAACTTAGATCTATGCTCGCGCCTTATATTTTTAAGTATTTTAGGAATATATTCGGGTCTGGTCTGAAACTTCATGAAACTGAATTCGTTGATTAAACCATTTTCTACAAGCTTTTTGTATAGTTTAAGGAAATTCTCGGGGGTTACGGCATCATCGACTAATGTGAAGCTTATCCTCTTTAACTTGTCCTTAAGTACATCATTAAAATATACTATTGCATTCTCCATGTCTTGTATTATCCTATCAACATCGAACTGCATAAGGCGTTGCATTAGTTCGTTAAATCGATTTGTACCATAAGTGATCTTGTATTCAGAGATCACACGTCCAATCGAGCAATATATGCACGGCGATTCATAATATTTAGGGCATGAAGCCAGAGCTCCAAGGATAGGGACGAGAAGAACTCCATCCTCTATATAATCTTCAAGAGCTAAATCCACGTGACTTATGATATCCCATTTTAGGGGTGGGATTCTATCTGGGATTTCTCCTAAGCCTGTATCCACTATGATGTCACCATCTCGATACACTATACCTTTTACTATGGATATATCCCTCCTCTTCTCAATGCATTTCACGACATCTAACATAACTCTAGGAGCTTGCATGTGAACTCCAGGTATTATTATATCAGCTGGCGCATATCTAATGTAAAGCAATGGATTTGTAGTAGGTCCCCACCCGCCCCATATCATGGGTGAATCATTAATTAAACGAACTTGCCATGCAATACTAATGTCAGCGGACATTGTATATCTATAGGATGAAAAACCGAAGAGGTCGGCATCCCTTATGGCTGAAATCCTTCCTAGATCTATGTTTTTACCTACATGAAGGTTGAGGTCAACTATTCTGACCTGATATCCGTGTTCAATAAGGGTCTGAGCTATGTATAATAAGCCTAATGGTAAGTCTCTCTCACCGTGAAGAGCAGGAAAAAGGGTAATTAACATTGTTGTTCACCTAAGGGCATGCAGAAGGCCTGAGATACATTCCTTAGCGGAGTATACTAATGGATGTTCTGTCGGAAACTTGCCTTTAAGTTGCTCAAGCCGTATGATACGCCATGATACCGGAGGATGAGGATCCCAATTAAGCCATGATTCCAATGTTGTACGTGGGTAATCTTCTGTCAGTAATCTGCGTATCCCCATCTTCTTAAGAGCTCTTGAAAGAGCTTCAGGCTTCCCTGTTATGAGAGCTGCTTCTAGATCCGCACGTGCTTCGAAGAATTTAGCGATGAAGAATAGAGCTAATAGTGCTACGAACAAGTAGAGTAAGCTGGTGAAGAAGTTAGCTATTCCTAAATAGATAAACGTAACGAATACGAATATTCTTAATATGTATTCTCCAGTCGATAACATAAACATCATTAATGGATCCCTATTCTTAATGTGACTGGCCTCATGCGCTAGTACGGCCTCAAGCTCTTCATCAGAAAGCAATAGTAGTAGACCGGAAGTTATGACTAAAGTTGCGATGTCACTACCGATACCAGTGGCTGCAGCATTTGGTATCGAAGTGTTCAATATAACTATTTTCGGCATAAGAAGACCATATTTACGAAAGACCTTCCGCGTTATACCATAAACATCTATTTTCTTTATTCCAATCTTATGTAGTTCATCGATTACTAGATTGTACTTCTTAAACACCTTTTCTACGACATCTAAGGTTATCTCCTTACCAAGAGCAAGCGTGTTAGCATATATCTCACTCTTTATCTTAAACCTTAAGGGATAATAACGCCTTAAGAAATACTTATATTCCTGAATTGGCATCGTGTAAGTCACGATGTAAACGTACCTATTGTCCTTATTGATGCGCCAGTCCGCCATAAGTTCCATAATCTTATCGACGAAGAGTAATAGGTAAAGTTGGGAAAGGGGCATTGCGACGAATATATATGAGCCTAGTAGTACATAGAGGAAGTAGGCGAGTATTAAGGAAATAGCGAAAAGGTAAAACATTGTCCCGTGAAAGAGCTTCTCGGTTATTTTTTGGCGAAAGGTAGCGGTTTTCTCTGGAGCAAGCTTCATTTTCTCTAGAAATACAAAGCCCACATATGCTTCCTCACGCGAGGCTAAGTAATAGAGAGAGGCAAGTTCAATACGCCTTATCATGAATTCTACTTCTTCTTCCTTTAGCTTATCCATAAGAGGGATTATCCAGACCTTAGGATGTTTAGAGGCTTGAAGGATTATTTCAGCAAGGGGTCCTTTACCTGGTTCCCTAACTCTGAGGACCAAAGCAGGATTCCCCATATGCCTGGTTCTAGCAACATATTCGTAAAACTCACGCGCTCTTTTAACCATCGTTTGCTCTATGAAGCTCAGATACTTATCGTATGCAGAGGGCTCTAATGTTATGTCGTTAAGCTCAGCATAGAAGTATCTAGGTTCCTCTACGCATATTATTCTAGTCATAGTCAAGAAAAAATGTACAGAAGAGTTAATAAGTGTAGCTAAGGTTCGCTTAACTTAACACTATTGACGAACTATTGTTTCGTCTCTTTAACAATATACCTATGGTTATTAGTGCAATCGCTAATACGGATACAGCGATTATCGTTTGATTCATTTTAAGAGCTATGCCTATTATGTCGAATATCACATCTAACTTCAAGTCGAGGTCTAAGTTATCACTTAACACTACCTGCTCAGTAGTACTGACACCCTTATAGGTCGCTCTGATTAAGTAGTTGCCCTCAGGTAATTGCGGAAATATCACACTACCGTTTGCATCCACAATATCACTAAGTGTTATGTTCGAGTCAAGACATGTTACGTTCACGACCGCGCCTATTAAAGCTTGACCACGCTTACCTACAACTCTTACCTTTAAGTCATATACTCTAGTGATTACATCATAATGTTCTCTCAATGGAAACGTTAGGAATCCATCGAATACTCTCACCCCACGGTACACCACTGTCACTTCATAAAGCGCAGGCTTATATGGAGTGACTATCGCCTCACCATGCACAATATCACTTGTAGACACTACTTCTCCTTTGGAGATCAATATTAACCTTCCTTCCTGCAATGGCCTTCCATTTGCATCCATTACTCTAAACAATATACTACTCCATTTTAAGGCTAATGAGAATGATCCACTGAGCGTAGTATTGCCGTTCACTAATTGTAATAAGGCATGATCAATGCCTATGTCAACTAAGAGGTTGCCTATCCAAGGAAGTAAGGAATCATAGTATTGAGTTACCTCCCTATTACCAGGAATCACTACTTTCTCTATGGGAGTTCCGTAAGTCTTGACTTCGAGAAAGGCGTAGGTAGAGCCCTCTAAGTCATTATTTCCAACGCTTATCGAGAGTCCCATTGGAGTCCACGTACCGACTTCCTTGTATACGAAGGGTACTACATAAACTATTATAGGAACC
Organism: Thermoprotei archaeon; assembly: GCA_003649665.1. GTDB lineage: Archaea > Thermoproteota > Thermoprotei > QMSL01 > B3-G16 > B3-G16. The sequence goes on from QMSL01000030.1 coordinate 11,235, forward strand.
TTGAGGTTGTTTATTATCTTAAATCTATCAGAGTACACTACGTATGCACGAAGTAGATACTTGGCCCTAATGAACCTTACTACAATCGTATTCTCTACTTTCTCTACCTCATCGACTAACCCCGCTTCTAATGTCACATTACCTCCTTCCTCAATATCTACAAGCGAGACTGTAGTTACTATTACTTCGGCGTGACTAAAGTGCCAACCTTCGGGAGGCGCGGGTATCGCTATTATCTGTGTATGGCTAGGAGCAATCTCATGTTTGATAAGATCGATGTTCCTGTATAGTATGCTACAGGGAGTTATGTCGCTCTCCTCGAATTCTACTATGTATATACCGAATGGGAGTGATTCGAAGCGGATTCTTACTCTCTTTGGCTCAATAACTATGTCTTCTGGGCTAAGAGATGATTGTACCTTTGGGGAAAGTATGTTTCTGTTAAGGGGATCGTATATGGCCTTGAACCTTATGGGAAGGAACGCTGGTATCTCTAGCGTAAGGGTTACATTTTCGCTCTCAAATGGTATTGGAGGAGCAGGAACGCTTATTTCGGCACGCATACCTTCAATAGGTATCCAAGCTCTATCTACGTA